>WQZJ01000005.1 GCA_009780795.1 Methanomassiliicoccaceae archaeon | reverse complement strand
TATGAGGACGGCCTGGCCGTCCGCAAGTTCCACCAGCGGTATGAACTCATCCTTGACCTTGAGGTTCGGGTCGCCCAGCGGCATCAGGTCTCCGGAGAGAACGGTGCACGGCCCTATTCTGTTAAGGCTGTACATAATGGTGCACGTCGGGCACCCCTCGCCTCCGCATGTGCATTCGCTTTGAGGGACGAACAGTTTCAGATCGGTCGGTACAGGGACCATTCCCAGTCTGTGGGCTATGATCTCATCGAACAGCGGTGTGATGCTCTCGTACTCCTTACCGTCCACCATTATCGGGCCGAGATGGAACTCCACCTTGTCGATGGCCATCTTCGGTATGTCGGTAAGGATGGTCCTCCTGAGGGCGTTCGCCATCGCCGGGGTCGAGCCCCTAAGTATGAACGAGGCCTTCCTCTCGGACATCTCGAGTATTTCGATGTTCATGGTACCGCCTCAGACCCTGCGTCCTCTGCGCCCGCCTTTCTTTTTCGTACCGTCATGCGGTATCGGCGTGACATCCTCGATCCGACCTATCTTGAGACCGGCACGTGCCAGCGCACGGATGGCCGCCTGGGCCCCGGGACCGGGTGATGTGGATTTGTTGCCTCCGGGAGCACGTACCTTGACGTGTATCCCGACGATCTCCTTCTCCTTCGCGACGTCCGCTATCCTCTCCGCGGCCCTCTGTGCCGCGTACGGGGACGACTGGTCCTTCGCCTGTTTGACCACCATGCCGCCGGTGACCTTCCCTATGGTCTCGGCACCCGTGATGTCTGTAAGGGTGATCATCACGTTGTTGTAACTTGCGAATATGTTCGCTATACCCCATTTAGCTGCCATCTTCACTCCTCCAATGTCACTACTTCGGCCGCAGGTGCTTCCTCAACGACCGGAGGCGCTTCGACCTTCGGTCTGGAGTCATCCCTTCTCGGTGCACGCCTGTCCTTCTGTCTCATGTCGACCGGGACGTACGGCTTCTTCTGCGACGGCTTGGACTGCCTCATCGGATGCAGGTCGTCGGTGAACGCGGACGAGGGGTTGTACTCTATCGACGATTCCTCTAACCTCGTGACGATGTGCCCCGGTACGGTGACGCGGTGGCCGTTCATGTATATGTGCCCGTGGACTATCATCTGTCTAGCCTGCTTCATCGAGTTCGTCAGACCTTTGCGGTAGACGATCGTCTGAAGGCGGCGCTCCAGTATTCTAACGTCTGTGAGTGCAAGAATGTCGTTGAGCGTTCCGCCGTCGGCCGGAAGCACGCCCATCCTCGCACACTTGGCGAGAAGGTTGTCCGCCTCCAGCTTGGCCTGCGCCTCACCCGATCTGACACGAGCCTGCAGTTCCCTTGACTGTCTTCTGAAGTTTCTCAGTATCGTCTGAGCTTTCCACACCTCGGTCTTGTTCTTCAGACCGTACTGCCTGACTATCTCATGCTCGGCCTTGATCCTCTCGCCCTGCCACGGATGGGAAGGCGTGTTGTAAGATCTTCTCGGAAATTTAGGGTCTCCCATTTTATCGCCTCACTTCTTCTTGCTGACGCCCATCGTCAGTCCTTTCCTTCCGTTGGAACGCGTCCTCTGGCCGCGCACCTTGCGCCTGGTCTCATGTCTGACGCCGCGGTAGCAGCGTATCATCTTCATCCTGTTGACATCATCCTTCTGGATGAGCTCCAGGTCATTACCGAGAAGGTGCATGTCAGCACCGGTCTCGTAGTCCATCTGCCTGTTTATGACCCATGACGGGGCATACTCGACGTACGTCTGAATGAGCTTCTCCAACTCCTTCACCTTGTCGTCGGGCAGGTTTCCCATTTTGATCGCAGGATCGATGTTCGCTTTCTTGATCACTATGTGGGAGACTCTCCTTCCCACTCCCTTTATGCTCTGTATGCCGATGACCGCTCTCTTCTGTCCGTCGATATCGCTGTTCGCGATACGAACGATGAAGTTGAAGTTCTCGTCCTCGACCTGCTTTGGCGCAGCTTTTTCCTTTGGCATCTGTTATTCCTCCGAATACGGTATCTCGTCACGTAACAGCTTCAAGTGAAGCAAGACAGATCTGCACCAAAACATGGCCGTTTTGAGAGAAGGAACGGCTGCAGATATCGTCGTCCAACCACTCGCGCATGCGAGTATTTATGTTTACGCTGAACTGCGGATACACTCCCTATTTATAAAGCTTTACTCACGGGACCAGCGGTCTGCGTTCCATCTTCTCGGTCAGGGATACGAGTCATGCCGATGACACCAGAGGTCGGTATTCTTCCTAGATCCGGCGGACATCGTTCTCTCGCGTCAAGAAGAAGGAAACTTGTGGTTTTCGTGTCAAATACGGGTTTTGAATTTGTGGTTTTCGTGTCAAATACGGGTTTTGAATTTGTGGTTTTCGTGCATAAGATGATATATGATACCGTCGATGAAGGTAATGGTAAAATGGAATTAGAGAGAAAGGCATACGGCAAACTGGTCGAATGGAAGGAGGCCAGCAAAGGTTCCACCGCGCTCCTGATCAACGGGGCCAGACGCGTCGGGAAGAGCCATCTCGCCGAAGAGTTCGGAAAGCGGGAATACGAGAGCTGCATAGTTCTGGATTTCGCACAGGATGGTAAAGGCATCAGATCCATGTTCGAGGACGACATGGATGATATGGATCTTTTTTTCAGTAAGCTCTCCGCGCTTAAGATGACAAAGCTCCACGAAAGGAGGTCCCTTATAATACTGGACGAGGTGCAATGCTTTCCGCTCGCAAGACAGAAGATCAAGACATTGGTCGCCGACGGAAGATACGATTACATCGAGACGGGTTCGCTCCTTTCCATAAAAGCCAACGTCAAGGATATCCTCATACCGTCGGAAGAGGTCCGGTTTACACTGAATCCTCTTGATTTTGAGGAGTTCCTGTGGGCCATGGGGGACAGGATCTCGGCTGAATACCTGGAAACGTGCTTCAGGGACAGAAGGCCTGTCGGCGATAGGATACACAAGAACATGATGAACCGCTTCAGAGAGTACATGCTCGTGGGAGGTATGCCGGGAGCGGTATCAAAGTATGCTGAAACGAAGGATTTCGCCGCTGCGGACCTCATCAAGAGGTCCATCCTGGACCTTTACAGGGAGGATATAACAAAATTTGCCGCCGGCTATGAGCGCCGGGTCACAGCGTTATTCGACCGGATACCTTCACAGCTTTCTAAAAAGGAGAAGAAGTTCATCCTGTCATCCCTGGGAAAGAGTGCCAGGTCGCGCACCCACGAGGATGCGTTCATGTGGCTGGCAGACGGGATGATAATAAATCAGTGCTTCAATACAACCGATCCTTCGGCGGGATTGTCGATGAATCTCGATCAGACGACTCAGAAATGCTATATGGCCGACACGGGGCTGCTGGTGACCCACGCCCTGTTCGATAAGGATTACGCTGAGAACACGCTCTACAGATCGATACTTCTTGATAAAATGAACATCAATGAAGGCATGCTCACAGAGAACATCGTCGCCCAGGCCCTCCGGGCGAACAGGCATAAATTATTCTTCTATTCCCGGAGCAAGACCTTGAAAGAGGATCCGGAGACACGTGAGAGCATACCTGAGAGTGCGATCGAGATCGATTTCCTCATAATGAGAGGCGGTAAGATATGTCCGGTGGAGGTGAAGTCCTCCGGATACAAGAGCAACTCATCTCTGGACAGATTTCTGAAGAAATTCGGGAAACGCATCGGACAGCCGTATATGGTGTACACCAAGGACCTGAAGGTCGAGGACGGGCGGGTCTTCATCCCAATATATATGTCCATGTTCCTTTGAGCGTTGCGGATCGGCACTTAGAAGAAGTCAGACAGTTTGCATTTCTTCACTTTGTCGTTGTTGAACAGTGAGTCCATGCTCATCTCCAGGACCGCTATCCTCTGTTTCGTGTACTCCGATAACCCGTATTTCTCACCCATCTCCTTGGAGACGTTCAGGTATTTCTTCACGCTCGCCTCATGCACCGTGAGAACGAGCGTGTTGCCGCATTTGCATTTTCCGGATAACGGGATGCGGCGGTACTTCTCGCCGCATTTGGTGCATCTGACGTTCTGTGCCGAGAAACTTCTCAGGTTACCGGCCATGTCAGGGAGGAAGTGCTTGTCTATCACTCTCGTGGCAACATCCCGCTCGTCAACCGCGCGTATCTTCCTTCCGAGGAACAGCTGCGCGTCCATCTTGTCGGTCATCGTTTCGAGTGTGGTGTACGATGAGTGCTTCGGACCCTCGGATATGTCGTCCGTATCGTGAGTGAAGCCGAGTCCCTCGTACTGTCTTTCGCTGCCGATCCTCTTTCCGACGAGGTCCATGATCCCCTCCACCTCCTTGGGGTCGCGGACATCCGATGCGGCTTTGTAGAATTCCAGCGGATATTCGAACAGACAGTCGACGTTGTGCGCCTCCTTGTCTATCTCGTTCGGGTCGAGCCTCGTGGTAAGGACGAGCGGCGCGTCCATGAGACCGCCGCGCCTGTCAGGGAGGAACTCCCTGGAGAAGTTGATCAGACCGTCCAGCATTAGAATTATACTGTCTTCGTCACCGTCACAGTTCCTCCTTTTCGCGGCGTGGAAGAAAGGGTGCGCGTAGCATCCGCAGGCCTTCGTATAACCGATTATCCTGCACAGTATCCCGCCGGACGTGTGCGGTGCCAGTCCTATGGCAAGATGACCCAGCAGATCGTCCCTGTTCCCGGCGTTGTAGAATCTCTCCAGTCCGTAGTGCTTCTCCAGCATGTCGTCCATGAATTTTGATACCTTCACCATATAGTCGCCGCATGAATCAGCGGGGACGATGTCCTGTACCTTCAGCTCGCATAACTGTTCACAACTTTCGAGCGGCATGCCGCGCATATCGTGCGTGTATCCGAGCTCGTGGGCCTTCTCTAGGCTCAGTCCGACCTCGCGCGGTCTGAAGTGGGTTATCGGAACGTCCGTCATGTCGTAGCGTATCGTCCCGTCCTTGAACACGAACACCTCGTTGGCCGCTCTCAATATACCTTTCTCAAGTGCCTCCGGAACCTTCTTCTTTGACGACAGTCCCTCAACACATTTCAGCTCCTGCGGCGTCATTCCGAGTCGTTTCAATGCGTTCTCATATATCGGCGCTATGTCCACATAGTTCCCTTCGCCCTCGGCGCTCCTCTCCGTCTTTTCGTACTTCGTATGACTGCCGCATTTCTCACAGGATGACATTATGGATCGGGAACCGCATGATGCACATCTTCTGACACCCACGTCTATCTGAACGCCTCTCGGCGCCCCGGCGCCGTCACCCCCGATCTTGTTGTTAGTGGCCTTGCCCACCGATATCGCGGAGTTGATCTCCCTTTTCGACCCGGGGTCGCGGCCAACGGGGAACAACGCATGCACAGGAGGATTCATCTTTCTCTCCTTTGCCTTCTCGGGACGGGCCATCCTGCTGCCTATCCTTGTTATCGCTCTCGGTCTGACTTCAATGCCCATCGCCCCGCTCACCGCGCCCATCGAGTCGTCACCTGCGAACGGTACACGTTCCGCGATACCGTTATCGGATACCGTGAGTCCGAGCCCCTCGATCAGCGGCATCGAGTACGGGCCGATGCATGTCTCGCCGCTGACCACAGTGTGCAGCGCACCGAGATCCTCGAGCGTTCGCTTCGCGGTCGCGTCCTCATTTATGATGAGGCGGCCGTCTGTGAATCTCCCCTTCTTCAATATGACCGATCTCAGTTCCGTCAGTCTGTCCATGTGCACGTCATACCAGAACAGGTTGAACGACGGGTGCAGCGGTACGCCGAGTTCCTTGGACATCGTCTTGGCGCGCTCGTACGAGGGCGACAGCCAATCCGTTGGTAATTCTCCTTTCGCCAGAAGTTCCTGTTTGTGCCAATCCATCGTATAACCGCACGGTACGAGTTTGTGGTTGTTCTCGGAGAACTCCCCGAATGGTATCAGTATCTCACCGATGTCCGTTATCTCTTTGATATCCTTGTATATCTCTTGAACGTCCTCTTTGGTCGCGCACTGTACAAGATCCCCGTTCTTCAGCAAAAGTATCGGACCTTCTATGCTGCCGCACGGTGTAACCGCCCCCGCTTTTCCCGGTCTCTCGATCTTCACCTGCGTACCGAGCGCCGGGAACTCATCGAGAGCGTACATACTCGCGGGGCTGAGCGCGATCGCGGCCAGTCCGCACGTTCTTCCCCTTCCGTATCTCAGGCGGAATCCTCCGACACGGGACGGGTGGCCGAATATGGGCCTCCCGGCGACTATGTCCTTCAGGTACTTGTCCGATGGTTTGATCGCTTTCGAACCGTCATCGGACTCGTCGCTCTTCTTATGCGACAGGAACTCGCCGATGAACTCCCACCCCTCTATCCCGAGGGTCTTCACGTGCTTCTCTATCTTCGCCGCCTTTTGGCAGAGGCCCTCGGCGATCACCAGACATGCACCTCCTCTCACTTTGTTCGTGTCTATTCGCGGCAGGTCCCTGTAACCTGATATCTCCGCATCCTCCGTCCCCTCGCCGTCTATGCACACGGGACAGTTCCTTACGATCAGTTCTATCTCGTCGCGTGCGGGCAGGTACTGAAGGTGCTGGCACTGTTTGTATAACGGAATTTCCTCATGGAATCTCTGCACCTCCGGCTCCGTCGGTATGTAGCGGCCGATGTTCATCTCCTGTCTGACCATATCGGCAATGAGGACGCTCATTGCCTGTCCGGTCCCGCCGGCGGCGCGTATCGGCCCGGCGAATATCAGGTCTATGTACTCGGAGCCGTCCTCGTTCATCTTTATCTTGGTGTCCGCCAATCCTTCCAGCGGCGCGACCAGTATGCCTTCGGTGAGAACCGCAAGACCGACGCGTATCGCCCGGTCTATCGCCTTCTCGCGGCTCTCTGCAGGCATTTTAGCGAACTCCTTCGCGATCAGCAGCGAGACGATCTCCCTGTTCTTGTGCTCCTTGGTAAGTCTTCTGATGTCGTCGGAGACGCCTTCCACGTTCCACAGCTCAAGCAGTTTCTCGACACGGGACGCCAGGTCCTCGGCCTGAGGTATCTCCGTCCTCGGTTGGGGATCCATACCCTTCCCGCGCGCCTTCCTGGCGATGCCGTAGCATACGCCCTTCTTTTTGTTCAATTCTTCGAAGTAGCTCCGCATCCTGTCGCTGCAGACGACCCTCTCGCTCATTCGTCTTCC
Source organism: Methanomassiliicoccaceae archaeon (assembly GCA_009780795.1). Lineage (GTDB taxonomy): Archaea > Thermoplasmatota > Thermoplasmata > Methanomassiliicoccales > Methanomethylophilaceae > Methanomicula. Next base: position 18,387 of record WQZJ01000005.1, on the reverse strand, counting down.
TCGAAACGTATGCTTCTCAGCGCCTTCAGGATGTTCTCGCGCATCTCCTCCATGTTCTCACCGGTCTGTGCGGAGAATTTGAACTCTTTACTGTCGCTCTTGAACATGTCCGACTTGCTCTCGGCGATCAGCATCGGTACTCCGGGAAACCCTCTTTTCACGGAATCCAGCAGAGAGAACTGTTCCTTCAGCGAATATCCGCATGATTCGGACGGGTCCAGGACGAACACCAGCACATGGGTCAGATACTTCAGCGCAAGAACTGCCTGTCTCTCAATGTTATTGCGGTCCTCGATCGACCTGTCCAGCAGTCCCGGTGTGTCGATTATCTGATATCGTCTCCAGCCGTCCTGTATGTGCCCGATTATTATGCCCTTCGTGGTGAACGGGTACGGGGCGATCTCCGGCTCGGCGGTGCTCAGCGACGATACGAGCATGCTCTTCCCGACGTTCGGGAAACCGGCGATGACCGCCGTCGCGATGTTCGGCTCTATGTTCGGGAGGTTCCTGAACATGTTCTTCGCCCCCTGAAGGAACTCAAGGTCGCCGGATATCTGTTTGAGTATCGATGCAAGACGTCCGTAGAAGCTTCCTCTGAGGCTCTCGACGTTCGACGGATCCTTTGTTCTTCTGAGGCCGCGCAGGCATTCGTTCTTCAGCTTCTCGACCTTGTTCGCGGCCCAGTTCATCGCTCCGAGTGATTTTTTGTATCGGTCTATGCCGATCGTCAGATCCACAAGCTCCGGGAAGAAATCCTCTCCTTTCTCGATCCTCGGAAAACGGTTCACGTATTCGTTCAGCGTCGTCACAACAATGTCTCCTGACGCCGTCACTTTGGCGAGAGCGGTCTTCTTCTTGTGATCGAAGATGGTCGCTCCGCTCTTATGGAGCTTCGACGCCCTGCGGAACGCTTTGTCCATCAGTTCGTCCGATGTAAGTACCGTTGGTATCCCGGAGGCCATGAGACATCATATGGTCATACGATTAAATGTTATTGGGGGCCGCACCGTCCGCGGACGGTCGGGACGCCCGCGCGGGAGGGCGTCCGTACCCTCCTTGAGAAGGAATACCCGCCCGCGGGGCGGGCGGTGAGGTTTCTTCTCTCCGTTACTCATCGCTTCGATCTCTCCAGCGACATCCTGAACAGCCACAGGTCTATGTGCTTGTCATGGTCCACCTTTATCATCGGCGGCACTATGTACGGCGGGATGTCCTCTAGAACGAGTCCTATGTTAACTCTCCACGACCCTCCCGGCCTCCCGATGAGGTTGCTTATCGCAGTTATGTTGCACTCGACCACCAGTCCCGCGGTCACCGAACGGTTCCCAAGGCTGTTCCCGAACACCTTCGGAGTGGTGATTCTTGCGAAGAACATCGTCTGGAAGTAGACGTCATCGCTGATTATCTGTTTCGGCGTCATCCCCGTCGGGTTGTCGATGTTCTTCATCATGCCAGTGATCTGCCCGACCATCCACGTGAGCCCGTCCTTCACTATGTCGCGACCGATGACCAGCGAGAACCGCAGTCCGACATATGCGCTTCCTGAGTAGTCGGTGAACGTCAGCTCAATGAACACCGATGCGCTTACCAGGCAGCTGGCGATCATGTTTATGGCGTTCTGTATCGCAAGTTCCAATGTCCTCTTAAGGAACAGGGCGACACCGTCCGGTCCGATGATCGCCATCTTCATTTCCGTGAGCGCTTGCATACCTGCTCTCTGAAGACAGTCGAACGCAGCCGCCTTCATCGGACTCCCGCCGCCGTACTGCCCTCCGTTGTCCGCTCCCTTGGTGGACTTCTTGAACACCCATTTCGCCGACGCGTCGGTCTCACGCTGCCACGTCTGGTCATCGTCACGGGTGTCGTCCTTGATCGGCGTGCTGTCCACCTGTACGCCCGCGGCGTCATACAATCCTATGGACTCCTTGGTGTTGTTCAGGAACTGTCCCGGGAATGTGATCACGATCCTCTCACCGGGTCCGATGATGGTGTTCTTGATGGTATGCGTCTTTGTGAGGTTGGATGAAGGTATCAGCATGTATCCGTCCAGGTTCACGTACGACCGCGTGGAGTTGTACAGCTCCACCCACTCATTGTCCCTGTCGTTACCGGGCGGGTTCAGTTCGAACTCGTTGATCACCACGCCGTAGACGTACGGAAGATTGTATTTCAGTTCGAGACCGGCGTCTATGCTCCCCTTGACTCCCGGTATCGGTAACGGTATGCTGCTCAACATTGAACCAAGGCCGGGGATGTCGCTCAGTCTGAACTCCATCTCATCGTACTGCACAACATCCGGCGCCACGGCGTATATGTCGGTATCGCGGAACTTCCCGTTCAATTCTATGAGATGTTTCTTCGTCTTCATGAACGGGTCCACGGTGATCTTCAGGTACCACGTCTCCGCTTCGATGGCGACACCGCCGCTGAAGAAGAAGTTCGATGATCTATCCTTCTTGACGTTGATGAACGCGGTGATGTTCACACCGAATATCGGCATTATCAGCTGTATGGTCGTCACGCTCGCGTGATCCTTGAGCTCTCCGAGAATGTCAGTGATTATCTCAAGCCGCATCCCGAACAGGTTGAACCCGAACGTCTGGCTCTTCAGCGTTATCACGAGTGTGGTAATGATGCTGTCGAATATCGATCCCAACACCTTCGAGAGGACGTTCGCGAGGAGCTCCATCGGCTTCATCACGATCTCGAATATCTTCATCAGCATATCGATGACAAGCTGCGCCGCACGCATGACGACCTTCATTATCGCGTGCAGAACGCTCTTGCCGAGTTTGATAAGCTCGTACAGAGGCTCTATGATCGGTCTGAGAAGTTCCACCAACCCCGCGAACAGATCGCCGTAGAGCGTGTCGCTCGCCTCGTACTCCACGCCGGCGAGCTTCCATCCGCTGACCACGGTCACCGCAATGTCAAATTCCGAGTGAGACGTTCCGGCGACGGCCGCATCATACGTGCCGAGCATGTTCATTATCGGCGAGGATGATTCGGCACGGTAGGTCAGGTCCGCTTTCACGAATATCCTGAACAGCGCTGAATACGATGCCTCATCGTCATGGTCAAAACCTACGAAATGGGTGTTCTCGTTATTCTTCGTAGGTGACACTATGGTCACGTCGATGTCCACGTCGCATGTCAGTTTGACGTATGACCTCATTTCGGTCCCGTCCTTCCCGTCAAGGAGGAAAGAATCCTCGTTCGACAGCATGAACGCTCCCGCCAGCGGGTTGAGCGAGGCGAGTTCTGCGATCTCATCCACAAGCTTGACCATCTTGTACTCGAGATACGGGTACATTCCCATCCTGTCAACGCCGTACCTCATGAGCATGGCGATCATCTCCTTGAAGATCATGCTTGTTTTCTTTTCCACGTTGTTCAGTATGTCGCCGAACAGCCGCATCCTCTCATCCACTATCGTCTCGTAATCGTCAATGATCTCCGCGATACCGTCGGAGCGCATGATCTCGTCGACGATATCATCTATCACGGAGACATCGAGCGGCGTTCCGTATTCTTTGTCCATGTATCTTCTGACATAGTCCTCCGCCGTTCTTCTTATATCATTTCTCAATTTGTTCACACCGAACAGGTCGTTCCGGTTCTTTTCCATCATATCGTACATGGTCACGTACAGCATGTCGATGACCTTGCTCTCCATGATCGTGTTCTCCATGAGGTCCTCGACCGCGTTCCGACGAATGTCGAGAGCTTCCCTCACCGCATCGGACAGCGTTCCCGCGAAATCCTTGCTGTCGTACGGATCGCATGCCACCTTTATGACGCCCAGCCCGTACGAGTTGGACATGCCGATCGCTATGGAATTGATCATCCCGTAGACCGCCTCCGAGACGAGGTCGTTGTTCCCCCTGTAGTTCTTGATGAAATCCTTCCAGCCGCCCCAGTTCAGGACGTCAACGTCAGGGTAGGCGAACCACGTCCTGTGCTCCGGTATCGTTATGACCGTACCGTACACATCGTACGTGACGGCGGGTATATCGAACACGTTGTACACCCCGTTGAGAAGATATCTGTAGTCCCGTTCGGGTATCCCGTGAGCGGCCATCGTCTGTGACAGGTAGTCACGGGCGGTCTCCGCTTCGCTTCCGGTGAACACTTTGCACAGCCAGTTGTACGCCCTGTTCAGGGCGTCCGACACCGTGTCGATGATGCTGAGCAGCTTGTTCAGCAGGAGGTAGTCCATCCAGCTCCCGACGAGTTCGTCCACTATGCCGACGAGCGTCTGCGCCAGAACCGCACCGAGGTTCATCTCTATGACCCCGTCACGGAATGCGATGAGCTCCGCAACATCGACACAATCGTACATCGTGAGATCGAACTCATCCGAGGACGATGTCCTCAAGTAGGTGGTTTCAGCCACGGACAGCGCTATACGGTATGCGAGCCGCACATCCTCGTCCGTTATTATCGAATCCGTTCCTTTGTCACCGTGCTCGGATGTAGCTCCGTAACCTGAGAGCACGCGATACTGTGCCAGCGCGGACAGCTGATATGACATCAGCTCCGTTATCAGCGACCACGGGCCGGTGACCGCCTGGTCGAACAGTGCCGCATTCTCGAACAGCATGGGCAGCGCCGACATCCCGTCCGCGCTGATGTACACCGTACGATCCACGCTTCCGGATGACATTGTTATCCGGATATCGGCGGTGCCGTCGGCGCGGAAACACGACGGCATTATACCTTCCTCGGGGCATGCGTCGTCACATGCGACCCTGAGCGCACCGATGCCCATCTCGATGTCATGCGATATCATCGTCACGACAGCGCCCGCAGCCTTCATCGGGAATTGAAAATCTATCCAATCGCTGAGACGCGCGTCGAATTTATCGAATCTCGCCTCCAGCCCGTCATCTGAGGCGTCGCGCCCGATACCGAGTATGATGTCGCCTATCCCTCTCTCCAGTGCTTCTCTGACCTCTTTCTCCGCGTCCCCGACCGCATACATCTCATCATGCATCGAATCCATGTTGCTCTGCACCCGATCTATGCCCGCGGCCACCACGCCGTACATCCCTGCGAGCACCATCAAGGTGACGGCTATCATCGCAAAAGGCATCTGACCCTTGTTCCCGCGCTTACCCCGCGCTGTTCTCTGTATCATGATAACATACTTCGTCCGGAGGTTTATAATGGCCCGGGACTACAGTTAGTATAACTCACGGCTCGGGTGCCCGTACTAAAGTATTATATGCGCTAAGGCCAATAAAGCGGAAGAGCAACATGACCGCTAAAGATTATGGGGTCCCGAAAGGGCTTCCCAAACAAACCACGTCCATTTGCCCCGAATGCAGACAGCTGCTTACGGCAACGCTTTCGGAGAGGGACGGAAAGGTCTACATAGACAAAGAGTGCCCCGAACACGGTTCGTTCAGCGACGTCTACTGGTCGGACGCGGAACTGTTCCTGAGAGCGGAGAGATATGCGTACGACGGTATCGGGTTGATCAATCCGTCGGACAAGTCCTCCGGAGGAAGGAACGTGAACGTGGTGATCGGCGATAAGCCGTTCGAGATGCTTACATGCACGGCGCTTGCGAACATAGACCTGACGAACAGGTGCAACATGCGCTGCCCGATATGCTTCGCGAACGCGAACCAGTCCGGCTACGTGTACGAACCGGATTATGACACCGTTGTCAGCATGCTGAAGGCCCTCAGGGCCGAGAAGCCCATAAAATGCACTGCGGTACAATTTTCCGGCGGAGAACCGACCATATATCCGAGGTTCGTCGACATCATCAAGAAAGCCAAGGAGCTTGGGTTCGCACAGGTGCAGGCGGCCACCAACGGTATCGTCTTCGCCAAGGACTTCGATCTTCTGAAGAGGTCGCAGGAGGCCGGCCTCAATACGATATACCTTTCGTTCGACGGTGTTTCGGACGATATATACCTGCAGGCGAGGGACAGGAAGATGTTCGACATCAAGCTGAAGGTGCTCGATAATCTCAGAAAGCTCGAAAAGCCGCCGTCTGTCGTACTCGTCCCGACGATCGTGAAAGGGCTCAATGACAAGCAGATAGGCGATATCATCAATTTCGCGCTGAAGAACTCCGACGTTATACGGGCGGTCAACTTCCAGCCGGTGGCGTTCACCGGACGCATATCGCGTGAGGAACTCTCCAAAGGAAGGTTCACGCTGCCCGACCTGATAAGGGAGGAGGGCGAGCAGACCGGTTACACAACGAGGGACGACTGGTTCCCTGTGCCCATAGTCGCGCCTATATCGAAACTCGCGTCAATGCTGCTCGGTGAGAATAAGGTGACATTCACAACGCACCCTCACTGCGGTATAGCCACATACCTGTTCCAGATCGGTGACGGTAAAGTGGTACCGATGACCCGCTTCATAGACGCGGAGAAGATATCCAAGGGATTCAATGAGATAGCGACGGAGACGGCGGCGGCAATGTCCAAGATAGAGGACCGCTACGTCGACGGGACGGTGTCCGATGAGTTCCGTGCTGCCCATCTGGAGGCGTACAAGTCCGGTCTCAAGGTGAAGGAGGGATACAAGATACTCAAGCTGCTGAACAGCTGCATCATCGAGAGCGAGCTACCCGGTGGGATGGACAAGAAGAAGTTCACCAGGAGCATCAGAGCGGTCATGAGCGACAAGAGCAAGGAGACCCTTGCGGCGTTCTCATGGAAGATGGTGATGCTCGGAGGGATGCACTTCCAGGATAACTACAACTATGACGTTGAGCGTGTGAGGAGGTGCGGCGTCCACTACGCCACGCCTGACCTCAGGGTGATACCGTTCTGCGCGTACAACGGAGGTCCGGAGTACCGCGCCGAGGTGGAGAAGAAGTTCTCGGTCCCGCTGGAAGAATGGAAGAAAAGGCACGGGGACGAACATTGTTAGGTGAACATCATGAAAGTTTCATACGATAAATGCCTGCACTGCGGATGCTGCGTGGGCGCATGCCCGAAGAATGCGATATATTTGAACGACTACGTGCTCGAGTTCAACGAGGACTGTAACAGATGCGGTCGCTGTGTCAAGCTGTGCCCTGTGGGCGCGCTCGTGATGGAGGCGGTGAAATGAACAAACTTGAATGCGACATAGTCGTGGTCGGCGGCGGTCCCGGAGGGAGCATGGCCGCGAAGTTCGCCGCGCTCGGCGGACTGAAGGTAATAATGATAGAGAAGAAGGCCGAGATCGGTTCACCGCTCAGATGTGCGGAAGGCGTATCAAAAAAATGGCTGGAGGAGGTGGGCGTCAAGCCCGACCCGAAGTGGATATGCGCCGACATGGCCGGTGCGACGATAAGGTCGCCGAGCGGATACACGTTCCAGCTCGATGAGAGCAAGGCCGGCTCCGAGGTAGGTTACGTATTGGAGAGGCATCTGTTCGATAAGGCATTGGCAGAACAGGCCGCGGCCGCCGGTGCGAAGATAATGATGCGCACCGGATGCACCGGCGTGATCATGAAGGACGGCAAGCTCGCCGGGATCAAGGCGAGGAGCATGGGCGATGAGATAGAGATATACGCCAAGTGCATCGTCGCCGCGGACGGTTTCGAATCGCAGGTGGCGAGATGGGCCGGTCTTGACACTACATTGCAGGCGAAGGACATCGACACGTGCATCCAGTACAGGATGACGAACATCGACATAGACCCGAAGTACTGTGAGTTCGTGATAGGTTCCGCCGCACCCGGCGGATATGTATGGATATTCCCGAAGGGCGACCGCATAGCTAACGTCGGCATAGGCGTACAGGCGGCGAAGTGCAAGATCGGTGCCGATCCGAAATATCATCTCGACAGATACATTCAGAGCGACCCGCGTCTGAAGGACGGTCAGATACTCGAGATAGTGGGCGGAGGGGTATCCACCTGCCCCGGACTCGATGAATCGGTGGCCGACAACCTGGTCCTGGTGGGCGACGCGGCGAGGATCATCGACCCGATCACCGGCGGCGGTATAGCGCACGCCTGCAGAACGGGGATGTACGCCGGTAAGGTGTTGACGGAGTGTGCCAAGAAGAACGACTTCTCGAAGGCGGCGCTGCAGCCGTACGAGAAGATGTGGCGCGACCGCTTCGAGGACAAGCTGTACCGCAACTGGATGGCCAAGGAACGCTTCGCTTCACTGTCCGACGAGATATTGGATGATCTGGTAAAGATGATGGGCGATGCCGACATAGGCGAGGTGAACGTCCACAATCTGCTGAAGGCGGTCAAGGAGAAATACCCGCAGGTGGTCGAAGGGTTCGAGGAACTTATCTGAGAACGCGGCCGAAAAACCCTTTCCTTTACAATTTTTAATTCTTATGTTCCGTCATCGCGCCCGGCTCGCCCGTCCTGACGACGAACGGGGTACCGCCCCTGGATGTTATGGATCCGCAGACCTTCTCCGGTTCGTCGGTCAACGCTATCATACTTCCGCCGCCCCCGGCACCGGTGAGCTTGGCGCCATACGAATGTCTGAGCGACGCATCCACTAGTTTGTTCAGTTCGTCGCATGATACGCCGAGTATCGAAAGCAGTTTGTGATCGTCCGTCATAAGCTTACCGAGTCTTACGAGATCGCCCTTCCTGAGAGCGGTCATCCCCTCCTCGGTCACCGTTCCGATCTCGCCTATTATGTCATCTGCGAACCTGCACTTCTGTCTGTATCTTCTCACCTTCTCAACGAGAGGTCCGGTCGGTGCGTGTATTCCCGTGTACCCGACAACGATGGTCATCTTCGGTATCGCAAGGTCCCTAACGGACCAGGTGTTACCGTTCATGGTGATGTCCCACAGATGTTCGCCGCAGTTCTCCGGGCCGTTCACGGCTATGCCCATTCCGTGAGTGCTTGCCGATGTGTCTATGGGACTTGCCCTTCCCTGCACCTCGTATTCGGTAAGGAACGCATCCGTCGCCAACCTCTTGTCGTCGGCAGCGTCCGATGAGTACAACGCTTTCAGGAACGCTGTCGACAGCGCCGCGGATGATCCGAGACCGGATCCCGGAGGTATCTCGCTGGTGGTCTCTATGCGCATCGGACCCGGACTACGTCTCATCATCGATACGAGATACGGATGTTTGTCCGGGTCGAACGACCTTCCGTTGACGGTCGTCTCGTTGTAGGGAGTGAGCGTGCAACGTATCCTGCGGTCTATCGCAATGGCCACGGCCGGTTTTCCGTAGACCACTGCGTGTTCGCCCAGTACGATCAGCTTACCGGGTGCGGACGCTGTCACACGGCTCATCTGTTCAGTCCGTACCTGCTGAGCGCCTCGGCGATCGCGTCGTTGGGACTTCTCCCGCCGAGCTGCTGCTTGCCGATGGTCCACCATTTCTCTTCCTTCTCGACGACGGCGGCCTCGAACTCCTCGTCGCTGCCGTAGTCCTCTCTCTTCATTTTGGACACGACCTCGAAGTTCGTCTCCAGAAGATCGACGTTGTACCTCTGGTTCACAGCGGAAAGCGCCATCATATGGTCGAGACAGTACGAAAGGTCAAGTGCCTCCTCGTCCGGAAGCGATTCGAACACCATGTCGAGCGTCGAATGCACCGCCATCATGAACAGGAGCTCGCGCTTCGCCTCCTCCGGCATGTCCTTCTCCTCGTCTATCTGTTCCACCGCGGAACTGAGCCACAGGTCCCTCAGCAACTGCGTCCTTTTCGGGTTCTTGCCCCATATCTGTTCCTCGACCGGTATCTCGACATCGTCGAACAGGTCGTTTATCGTCTCATCGTTATTGTTCTTCGTCATGATCTCATCTCCTTTGCGATATTTTCGAGAATATCCATTCCCCTACTTATCTTATCCTCGTCCGCCGCGTACGAGAACCTCAGATGACCCTCTCCGTAGGCACCGAACGCGGACCCCGGTACGCATATGAGCCCGTTCTTGGCGAGTCTCATCGCGAACTCCTCTGATGTTACGTCATATGAGAACTCCGGGAACGCATAGAAGGCGCCCTTCGGCGCCTCCATCCGCATACCGTCGATGCTGTTTATCCTGGACGTTATGAGGTCCCTTCTTTTCCTGTAGATGGACCTCACATCGTCCAGATAGGCGTTCACGGACGGCATGGCGCCCAATATCCCGTGCTGCGCAGGCGTGTTAGGGCATGCGCACATGTGGTACGCCATCTTTGTTATGTCGACGATCGCCTCCTTCCCGGCGGTTATGAATCCGAGCCTCCATCCGGTCACGGCCATCATCTTGGAGAAACCGTTCACGACCACTGTGTTATCTTCCGCCATGAACGTTCTGTGCTTCCCGCCGTAAACGAACGGCTCGTAGACCTCGTCCGATATTATCGTGATGTCCTTGTCAGCGGCGATGTCACGCACCGCCTTGAACGCCTCTTCGCCAAGTACTCCTCCGGTAGGGTTCGACGGGAAGTTGAGGAAGACGGCCTTGGTGTTCTTTGTGATCTTCCGTTGTATATCGTCGGTGTCCGGCTGGAAGTCATCTGTCAGCCTATATTCTATGGCCTTCCCGCCGGCCAGCGCCGTGTGCGGCCCGTAGACCACGAATCCGGGGCTCGGTATCAGCGTCTCGTCACCAGGGTTGACGATGGACTGCGTTATCATCATCAGCGCCGTTGTGCCGCTTGGTGTGATCATAACATTCTCAGCGGCGATCCCGTGCTCGGCGTACCTCGATGCGACCGCTTCCCTCAGCGGCATTATGCCGGGCGTGGGGCCGTATCCGTTCATTCCTTTCATTGCGGCATCGTTCATTCCCTTGAGCGCCTCCTCAGGGGGACGCACGTCCGGCTCGCCCAAACTCAGGTTCACCGAGTCGGACGAGGCGAGATCGAACATCTTCCTTATCCCGGAGACGGGTGCGTTCCGCAGTCTATCGGATATCCTCATGTCCTGCCGATGATGGTACGTGCATATTAGGTTTTACCCCCCGGCGGATACGGGAAAGGCAGGTTGTATCGTACATCTCCGACCTCATCGTCAGTATCCGCATACTGTCATAACGGATGCTGGCTATTGTGTCTGCGTACAGTTCGCGAACATCGCCGCACACGGCCGGCCCGGCTGTTCCCACAAGAACGAGCGTTTAATATTTTCGTTGTCCCGACCGTTTTTTCCCAAAAGGTATTATAAATACAGAACGGCTTTACCCTTTAACAGCAAATGGAGCTTGATCTACTCAAGTTTGCCCGGGAGCCGTTAAGAGGTGAGACACTATGGGATTCAAAACAGACTGGTCGAAATACGCTGCCCACAGCATGATAATGAAGCCGAAAGCGCCGCAGTACGGCAACACGCAGCTCGGAATAGCGATGACGAAGGCGTTAGCAACCCTCGATGACAGGGAGAAGGCAGGTAAGATAAAACCGGCCAACGCGAACGCGTACAAGGGAAAGATCGACTCTCTGAAACCACTGATCGGTGTGGATGAGGACAGCGGTCTTCTCCAGGTCGCTCAGATAATCGGCTCGATCAACAGAGCGCTGTGAGCGGAGCGGAGCGTCAACAGGGCAAAAGCCCTTCGCAACATATTGGACGAATGGAAATGCGCAAAGCAATGGACATGAGTCTGATATACACATTCTTCGACGCGGCCAATCTGCAAAGGTGGAACGATCACCTCCGCCCCACAAATCTCACTGAATTGGATAAGCAGGCGCACAAGATGGTCATAGCGTGGGTGCTCGCGAAATTCGACGAGACCGAGAAGGATGAAAAGGTGGATTGGAGAGAGTTGATAGAACATGCGATCTTCTCTTTCATCCGGAGGACGATACTGACAGACCTGAAACCTCAGTTGTTCCACCGCATAGTCAAAGAACGTGAGAAGGAGATGAATGACTTCGTTCTGCGTGAGTTCGACGAACGCATCCCGCGGATAGACGAGGGATTCAGGGAGCGGTTCGTGATGTACCTGAACAGGGACGGTATGTCACGCGAGGACAGGATACTGAAGGCGGCCCATTACCTTGCGACTGCGTGGGAGTTCAAACTTCTTCACAAGGCGAATCCGACGATGTTCGGCATCGACCGGACGAAGGAGGAGATAGATCGTCAGATACGTGAGTTCGAGGACATCAACGGCGTGAAGAGTTTACTGTTCGCAAAGGACACGTTCGACTTCATCGACCTGTGCGGTCAGCTCAGGTTCCAGAAGAGATGGGCACGCGTCCCGCGCGTGCCGGAGACGACCGTACTCGGTCATATGTTGTTGGTGGCGAACATGATCTTCCTGCACGACCTGGACACAAAGGCGGATGATGCGCGCATGTACAAGGATTATTTCACCGCGCTGTTCCACGACATCCCGGAGGTGCTGACCAAAGACGTGATAACGCCGATAAAGACGAGCATAGACGGTCTTGACGAACTTTTATCGGAATATGAGAGGGAGATGGTCTCAACCACTCTACTTCCTCTGCTCCCGAAGGAATGGCATATGGAGTTCCTGTCATTGGTCGACAACCCGTTCGGCAACGGGGACGGAAAGGCGATCAAGGTATGTGACACCATGGCCGCGTACATGGAGGCGTACGTCTCCGAACGTTACGGGATATCGTCCGGAGCTCTCTCAAAAGGTAAGGATGAGCTCAGGGCGAGGCTGCTCTTGAGCGACGCAGGGATAGACACCGCGGAACTGATCGCAAGACTCGAAGGGATGGACATCTAACCGATGATGCTCTGACCCTTCATGTACGGCCTGAGTGCCTCAGGTACGGTGACCGTACCGTCCTTGTTCTGATAGTTCTCCAGCACCGCGACCATCGTCCTGGGCAACGCCAGGCCCGATCCGTTCAGTGTGTGGACGAACTCGCTCTTAAGATGCGGTTCCGGGCGGAATTTTATTCTTGCTCTCCGCGCTTGGAAGTCGGTGCAGCATGAGCACGAGGACGCCTCCAGCCAACCCTTCCTTCCGGGCGCGTACAACTCGAGATCATAACACTTGGCGGCCGAGAAGCCCATGTCGCCGGTGCACAGCAGCAGCGTGCGGTAAGGGAGCCCCAATCCTCTGATCACTTCCTCGGCATCGTTCCTGAGCGTCTCGAGTGCGGTGAACGAATCATCGGGATGGACGAACTTCGCCATCTCGACCTTGTTGAACTGATGTACCCTAACGATACCGCGCGTGTCCGAGTGGCGTCCGGCCTCGCGCCTAAAGGACGGGAGGTATGCTGTGTAAGATATAGGAAGCTCGTTCCGTTCGAATATCTCGTCCTGATGCAAATTCGTAACAGGAACTTCAGCGGTGGGGTTGAGCCACATGTCATCCCTCTCCAGCCAGTACATGTCATCCTTCAGGTTCGGATACTGTCCGGTGCCGATGACCGCCGTCCTGTTGACCACGGCGGGCGTGAATATCTCTCTGTAGCCTTGATCATGATGCATATCCAGCATGTAATTTATCAGCGCACGCTCAAGTCTGGCACCGTCCCCTTTCAATACATAGAAACCGCTCCCTGCGACCTTCACTCCTCTCTCGAAGTCTATCAGATCGAGAGACTCGGCGATCTCGAAGTGCTCCTTGGGATCAAAATCGAATTTCGGGATGCTGCCATGTTCCATGACCACGACGTTATCTTCCGCATCCTTCCCGACGGGGACGCTGTGATGCGGCATGTTAGGTATGTTAAGTACGCACTCATCGCGTATCCCGTCAAGTTCCGCGAGCTTCGTATCAATGGTCGCGATCTCATCGGATACGGCGCGCATCTCATCTATCTTCGTCTTCTTGTCGCTGCCGTTCAGTTTGGGTATGGTGACGGACACCTCGTTCCTCAGTTTCCTGAGCGCGTTCCCCCTTTCCGTGAGCGAACGCCATTCGCCGTCCGCGGCGAGGAACGCATTCAGACGCTCGTCCGTTTGGTTACGGTTCCTGAGCATAGTTCTGATAGATTCGGGATCCTGTCTTATGATGTTGACGTCGAGCATGAGGTCACCTCAGAACTTCTTCTGCGAAAGAGATGTCCACGTTCTCTTGTCGGTGAGTATGACAACATTCCCGCGCGTGTCGACGATCACGGAATCCGTCGCCTGTGCCAGAGCACCGGCGATATCGGCCGTCTCCGATTCGGAACTGGGGAGAACTTTGATCTTCACGATGCGGTGCGCCTTTATCTGTGTCCTCAGTTCCTCGAAGACGCCCTCCTTCAACCCGTCCTTGCCGACATGCAGCGTCACGACTATATCATTAGCGCGCCGCATTATCTCCTTTCTCGCTTCCTTCTCGGTCATCCTTTCTGCTCCTTTAGGTAAGGGACCCTTTTGATGCATCCGCATTCGGTGCACCTCATTATCACCTTGTGGTCCCTGAGGCGCACGGTGAACGTTCCCGGCGCCATCGGTGTGAGGCATGCTTTGCAGTATATATGCCACTTTGGTATCTTCGTCTTCGTCCTCATGCTTATGCGCCTCGCGAGATCGACATAACGTCTCGCCAGGTCAGCATCTCCGTGCGCCGCCTGCTCCTCGGACATGCTCATCAGCTTGGTGATGCGCGTATTCGCTATATTCGTGATCTCAGAGCGGCTCACTCTCTTGGACATGATGATAAGCCCATGGTCAACCGTATATTAACTATTCCGCCTCGCCGGTGAGTTTGCGCAGTATATCCCTGACCTCGGTCTCCTCGTCCGACAGCTCCTTTCCGCCATAGGAAAGATAGTTGTCGCAGAGGAACACGAAGTAATCGTGAAACCCGGCCACGGCGGTGTCCCAGTCCTTGTCCGAGGACGATATCCCGAGGTCAGGGTAGCCGAGCTTCCACATCGACGTTCCGACGTCATATCTGACGGCAGCTTCGATCCCGACGACCAACGGAACATCCCGGTCGGCGGATATCATGTGATTGAACGCGATCTTCTCGAGCGCACGGACCGCTGAGACATCGTGGACCTCCGAAAGACCACCGTCCTCTGAATATCTGGCGATACCTTTGAGGACGACCGCGCTGCCGGCAAGTCCGGATGCATCGTTCTCGATGTCCTTGGATAGGAAGGATATCTTCGCACGGTCACCACCCGCGGTGAAACCGTATATCGGTACGTTCCTCTTAGTGTTCACGGCGGTCAGTATACCGCCGACGACCCTCTCGGCGGCCCTGGCGTCCTTCTTCAGATATGCGCTGAATTTTTCGAGATCGAGCGGTACGAACTTCTTCTCCTCGCCGCCGGAGGAGAACATGAGGGTATATCCTCTCTCGAGGCCCATATGTTTCGACAAGTGAATAAGATCGTTCAGGACCATGCACCTGTACCGCGGATCCTTGAAATTATCCTCCATCCAGTACGGTCCGGACCCGGAACCCATCTTGTCAAGCGTGAGCGCCAGCAATGACGACGCTTTGTCCATGAGAGCACTCTTTCCCTTCCCGGTGGATGTCTTGAACGAGATGCCACCGCTGTCGGGGTCAATGAATAACGTGAACCTTTCGGTAAGGACTCCGGATGGCCGGTCATGTGAGCCGAACTCCTCCGCGATCAACGACTCACCGATGTGATTGAGCAGCAGCTGAATGTCGAACATGACGTCCGACGCAACGGCTATAGGTATTCGCTTGTCTTCCTTTTCCGATCTGACGGTTATGCTGAACATTTCGATCCCATCCGAATGTGATACGTGTATCGGTAACATATTATATGAATGTCCTCGGTTGAAATGCCCGTTCTAACGAGGTCCGCGGAATGCGCACGCAGGAACAAAAACACATATAGTAGGGATATACGGACGCCCGTCGTTCATCCGAAGGCGGCGGAAAAGCAACAGTCCTTAAATATGTCCTGAGGATTGTCTGCTTTAATTCAGGTAATTACCGGTGGTATAAATGGCGAGAAAGCCCGCATTGATGTATAGGCAGGTCAAAGGTCAGGCATTCACCCGCAGGGAGTATATGGGTGGTGTTCCGAACAACAGAATATCGCAGTACGACATGGGAAGCTCATCCGACTTCCCGATAACGTTGACGCTGAAAGTGGAGAACCGTGTACAGGTAAGGCACACGGCACTGGAGGCCGGACGTATCGCTGCGAACAGAGTTATGAGCAAAAGAGCGGGTGTCGCCAACTATCACATGAAAGTGCGCGTATATCCGCACATGGTCCTCAGGGAGAACAAATTGGCCACGGGCGCAGGTGCGGACCGTGTGTCCTCCGGTATGAGGAACGCTTTCGGTAAGAACGTCGGCACCGCCGCAAGGATGGATCACGACCAGGCGATACTCACTATCTGCTGCGGTCCCGCTCATTTCAACCTCGCGAAAGAAGCGCTCTGGAAGGCGTCGATGAAGTACCCCACCCCTTGCTATATCGATATAGAGAAGGGGAAGGAGCTGGTACCGTAAATGTTCGACCTTCGTCTCGACGAGATAGTTGAATGGATCCGCGGGAAAGGTCTGTCCTCCGTGGCCGTTCAGCTGCCGGAGGGGCTGAAGGTAAGGGCACTGGAGATCGCCGATCACATATTTTCCAAAGCAGGCGTCCCCGTAACGATATTGGGGGATCCCTGCTATGGATCGTGCGATGTCCGCGGCAGTCACAGGAAGATAGCCGACGGTCTTGTTCATTTCGGGCATGCGCACATGCCGTCCGTCCCGGTCGATGAGAACGTTCTTTTCATAGAGGCGACGGTTGATGTGGACGTCGATGAAGGTATATCGCGGATCGCTCCAAGCCTTCCCGAGAGGATAGGATTGCTGGCGACCGTGCAGTACATAGGTGCGCTCAACGACGCGAAACGTTCCTTGGAGGCGCGCGGAAAGAAAGTGGTCATCGGTAAGGGCGATCCGAGGCTGAAATACGACGGCCAGGTGCTCGGGTGCAACTACAGCGCCGCCGAATCGGTAGCGGACGAAGTTGATTGTTTCCTCTTCATAGGCGAGGGCGAGTTCCACCCGCTGGCGGCCGCGTTGGGCATAAAAAAGGAATTGTTCATGTTCAACCCGCTCACGTACGAGCTGAGAGCGGTAACGGAGTCGAGGGACCGCATAATGAGGAAGAGGTTCGCAACGATCGAGAAGGCGAAGCAGGCGGATTCGTTCCTTGTCATCGAGTGTATGAAACCGGGACAGAGAAGGACGGCGGTCGCCGACGACATGATGCGGAAGATAATCGCAGCGGGCAAGAAGGCGTATAAGTTATCGTTATACGACGTCACGCCGGAATGGCTGCTCGCGTACAGGGTGGACGCGTACGTCAGCACCGCATGCCCCAGACTGGCAATGGACGAGTCCGCGAGATTCGAAAAACCGATACTGACGCCGCCGGAGGCGGAGATCGTGTTGGGTATCCGTGAATGGGAAGACTACCGGTTCGACGCGATACGCGATCAGTGACCCAATCATCAGAGGATGACCTGATCATCGATTAAAATGAAGAAAAGGAGGAACGGGCATCCCTACCGTTCCTGTTAAAGTCTATCGTCCTATTCATCCGACCTTGGTATGACGTTCTCAGTTACCTCAGGACCTCCTTCAAGCCTCCAATATCCAGACGGTCGAAACACCGTCCGTGTACGTCAGATAACCTTCTTTCGTGGTGATCTCCTTATGATCCTCATGACCTAACCAGATCTCATAAACAAATACAAGCCGATAGTGCAGATATATGTACACACTGTCCTCGCCATTGACGTTCAGTTCACCATCTATGGTAACGCTGCCGCCATGCTCTGCTTCGACACCCGTAGCCTGGTGGCCGTTCACAGTGATGTCACCGTCGACGACGATCTCGGATCTATTCAATAGGACGCCCGTACTACGATCACCGGTAGTGACAAGATCACCATTCAAGGCAATTTTACCGTTCAATTCTGCACAGATGCCGTAACTATCATCGCCATTCACAGTGATATTGCCGTTGATGACGATCTCGGATTCATCTGACATGACGCCTATGGCCATATGGCCAGTAACGGTAATGCTACCATTAAGGGTAACTTTAACGCCTGAATATGTCCAGATGCCGCTGCTCTCCTCGCCGCTTACGGTGATATTGCCGTTGACGGTAGCTTCACTATCGAATGCTGCAGAGATGCCGCAGCTCCACTCGCCTTCGGCCGTGATGTTACCGTCGACAATTATCATGGAATGATTACCAACAAATACGGCTGTACAGCCGGATGTGATGTTGCCGCCGACAGTCATCATGGAATAATTTTCAACGTATACGCCTCCATCGCTGGCCGTGATGTCACCGCCGACAGTCATCGTGGAATGATTTTCAATATATGCACCTATACCGTCGGCCGTGATGTTACCAGTGACCGTGACCACAGTAGAATTCGAAATACCTACGCCACAGGAGTATGTGCCGCCATACATGTTAATGACGGTGATGTCACCGTTGACGGTAATGGCATTATCACTGCCATATGAATAGATGCCGTGGCCATTATTACTGTTGACGGTGATATTGCCGTTGACGGTA
>WQZJ01000004.1 GCA_009780795.1 Methanomassiliicoccaceae archaeon | reverse complement strand
TTCAGGTATTTACGCTGATGTTTCTAACCTGACCATATGGAGCGACAACACGCAGAAGGCCATCGGCGGAACGGGAAGGACTCCAATAGTCTTTAACAATGCACAAACGACCGGCGGATGGAAACCGGTAAGCGTGGCAGGCCTCGACAACGCCGATGCATTCCAGATAAAGTTCTCAACACTCGGTTACGAGAACATAAGATTCTCAGCAAGCCAGAAATCCACCGGAAGCGGTCCGGATGCATTCCTGCTCGCATACAGCATAGGTGACCCGGAAGGGCCTTACGCCCTGATATCAGACTCTGAAACAGGCACGAACGGAATACCTGCTATAAGCAGAATAAGCAATGACACGTATGCGGCCTTACAGTCATCCTACAGTGATTTCATCCTTCCTGCCGAAATGGAGAACGAGGCAGAGGTCTATCTACGTATAGTTTTCAACGGATTGACCAATCTGGGGGCGAACGGTAACACCTCCATCAACGACATAGTCATAATAGGCGATGTCATCACGATGCTCACGGATGTCGAGCTCATGTCGCTGACCCGTGACACTGCGACCGCGGCCGAAACGGGCAACATGTTCAGCGCGGATTCAGGTATTTACGCTGATGTTTCTAACCTGACCATATGGAGCGACAACACGCAGAAGGCCATCGGCGGAACGGGAAGGACTCCAATAGTCTTTAACAATGCACAAACGACCGGTGGATGGAAACCGGTAAGCGTGGCAGGCCTCGACAACGCCGATGCATTCCAGATCGCATTCTCGACGCTCGGTTATGAGAACATACGGTTCAGTTGCTCACAGAAGTCAACCGGAAGCGGCCCGGATGCATTCCTGCTCGCATACAGCATAGGTGACCCGGAGGGACCTTACACCATAATAGAGAATTCCGAAACAGGTACTAATGACATACCTGCCATATCCAGAATGAGCAATGACACGTATGCGGCCCTGCGCCCTTCATATGATGGATTTATACTCCCTGCCGAGATGGAGGATCTGGCCGAGGTCTACCTCCGCATCGTCTTCAACGGATTGACAAATCTGGGGGCGAACGGTAACACCTCCATCAACGACATAGTCATCATCGGCGACGGGAAAGGAAGCAATGCGGTCGTGAACAAAACCGCACTGAATAATCTCATAACTCAGGCATCTGAGAAGGTCGAGAACGATTATGCGGCAGCAACATGGGATGCATTCTATGAGGCATACCAGAACGCGATCGTGATTGCTTCCAATAACGATGCAACACAGGCAGAGGTGAATTCCGCAAGGACCAAATTACAGTCGGCCATGAACGCATTGGTGCTCCTCAGCGATTATATTCCGATCATCGCATGGCCCGGCAGTCAAGATGTGACGGTCTGGGATACATCTAGGACATTCTTACCGAACGGATCAAGATTGGATGCTTCTGGGTTGGATTTCCATAACGGTCAATTATATGCGGTGAACAACAAAGACGGCAGATTCTGGATCTTGGACGTTGACCGAGAGACCGGGGAAATAACTTTCGCAGACGGTTTTACCGCAAATGGTAAAAGCGTGACCTTCAAGAGCAGAAACAGCAACGATGCCGATACGGAAGGCATCACCGTGGATGCCGACGGACATGTCTATTTCGCTTCCGAACGTGACAACAACAGAAGCAATGAGAACTGGAATGTCATTCTGCGGATAGAGAAAGATTCTTGGTTGACGGCAGATGTCATCAAAGCATCATACGAATGGGATATAACCAAGTCCCTGCCCGATGTTCCGGCGAACCTCGGTATAGAAGCGGTCGAATGGGTTTCAAATGCCGATGTGGCAGGTAAGCTGTACGACGAGAATAAAGGCAAGCTCTTTGATCCGAATGACTACCCCAATGCGATAGCGAACGGCGTATTCTTCGTGGCGCTCGAAGCGAACGGTCATGTATATGCATTCGTTCTGAACGAAGACGAAACCTTTGTCAGGATAGCCGACATAGACAGCAAACTCGGCGCGGCAATGTCCCTTGACTATGACGAATACGAAGGAGTCCTCTGGGTAAAAGCAGACGATACTAAAGGAAACCTTGCGGCGAAATTGACGTTCAACGGTACACCTGCCGTGGACATAGTGCATGTAAAACCTCCTACAGGTTTGAACGCTAGCGGGAATTTTGAGGGATTCGCAATTGCATCGGCAGATTACACAGTGAACGGACAAAGACCGGTATATCACTTTGAGGACGGGCCTTTGTTCAGGGCACTGGTGATAGGAAGCCTCGATTGTGACTGGGAGCCGATTACATACGGAGTATCACTTAGCCAGACGGGGAACAGAAACTTCGGTTCCGTGACGCACGGATACGGAGCGCAGGCTGCACACACGGTGACAGTGAGCAACACCGGCACCGGAGCAACGGGCAATCTGAACATCGCCCTGTCGGGAGCGAACGCGTTAAGCTTCACCCTGAATAAGACGTCCATAGCGGACATCGCGAAGGGAGGGAGCAACACGTTCACCGTAACGCCAATGGCAGATCTCGCAGTCGGTACTTACACAGCAACGGTAACGGTAAGCGGTGCGGATATCACATCGCAGACATTCACCGTTAGTTTCACCGTGACTGCCAGTACGGGGGCGCCAGAACCGTCGCCGAGTAACGACAGCGGAGGGAACGACAACACCATGCTTTACATCGGTATCGTCGTAGCGGCGGTATTGGGAGTGGTCGCTGTGGCGTGGTTCTTGGTGTTCAGACCTTGAGATCCGGAACGATGAAACGTGCCCAACCTCCATTGGGCGCACTTTGACCAACCGGCCGATGCATGGAAATCATCGGCCGGGTAATATTTTTTTAAAGCTCAGTGACTACATAATCCAAGCATCCTTTCTTCATTTCCTTATCTTTCTGCTTTCGGAATCATCGGATTTGTTTTAATCTGTCGTTTTTCTTCTTTCGATCTTAGAACATGAATTCTCTCTTTTTGGGTTTTTAATATTTTCTAAAAAGTTTTAATTCATGTTCTTTCTATCAAGTCGTACGGGTCCGTCACTGCATTCCGGACTGGGGGCCTTTGAGTGCGAAACTCTATACCTTCTCTGAACGGCTGATGATGAATTATCTACGGTTCTTGATAGATGATACATTAATATTATATCGGGCCCCTAGTCGATGATGTATAAAATGTCATATTACTGTGCTATCTACACAGACAGACCGCTCGAGGAAATGTTGGAAAGACATTCGACGCATCCGAAGACCCTGGTAACACGTGGGAGCGGATTGGGATTGTATGTAACCGAGGGAGATCATCGGAAAGACCCGAACGGCGCCGATGGACTTGGTCTGACAGAGCACTTTTACTATGTTGACTGGATGTCATATTCCGAAGAGAGCGCATTATGCTTGGCCGATGACTATTTGAGACTTATCGGCGGCAAGATATACATCATAGAACTCTCGTTGTCTGATGGGTATGGAAGGTTTGATGGGTTCGAAGGGCTTGAAGGATTCGAGGGACTCGTAGAGATAATGAAAAACGACATGAGGTTCCGAGATTGGAGAACATCCGATATAATAAAAACACTTGATCTTAAAGATGTATCAGAAAAACTGCATTACAAAAATAACCAGACAACGATTGTGATCGATCTTGATGATCCGGACTCTGCCAGACCGGTAGTCAGTCTGGAGCCGTACGTCATCTACGAAGTGGTGAACAGTAATTACAGGTAACTTTGAACCGGATGCCAACGCGAAAACGAGTTGCTCTGTCTGTTTGTTCCGGAAGACGTTCTTCCCACCGATCAAGATCTGATCCAGAAGTTCCTTTTGAATGTCCTCGTTCTGCATGGTCTTTTTCCCAAGGACGAGGTCTGCGCCGTACCTCTTCCCCTCCTTTCTTGCACAATTACAAAAAGATCGAGTGAAAAAGGATGGCGGGGTTCACCCCGCCTGTTAAGATGTTTTTTACCTTCTCAGCAGAAGGAAGTAGACCGCCCCTATCACTGCCATCGCCAGTACGATGCCTATTGCAAGATACAGCATCAGGTTGTCGTCATCGGTGCCGCCGTCGCCTCCGTCTCCACCATCACCGCCGTTACCGGTCTCAGGGAGCTCGCCGCCGTCGATTATCATGACGATGGCGTCATCGCCGCCTTTGCCGAGGATGCCGTCCGGCCAATCTCCGGACTCGAAGCTGTACTCGTCGGAGTAGCCGACCGCATAGAGCTCATAGCCGTAGTTGGGACTCTCCGTGATCGCTATTCCGTAGAACACATCGTCACCGACACCGCCGAAGTTCATGATCTCTAACAATTCGGCATCCCTGAACAGGGCCGCTACCGCGTCGTTCTTTCCTTTCCCCGTGTCTTCGCCGAAGCTGTCCTCGTCGGAGTAGCCGACCGCGAATACATCGCCTTCCGATGATACCGCCACGCCGTAGAACACATCGTCACCGACACCGCCGATATTGATCGCTTTGAATACGCCGTAATCCCTGAATGCCACGATTATCGCATCAAGGCCGCCGTATCCTTCGGGGGCATCCTCCGGGTCGTTGATCCATTCATCGAGCCAGTCGCCGACCCAGCTGCCGGTGCCAAAACTGTCATCGTCAGAATAGCCGACCGCGAATACATCGCCTTCCGATGATACCGCCACGCCGTAGAACACATCGTCACCGGCACCGCCGAAGTTCAGCGCAAAGATCAGTTCGCCTTCAGCATATAGTGCGATGATCGCGTCCTTTTTGCCGTATCCTACAGGGTCTACGGGGTCATTGACCGAAAGCGCCCAAGTGCTGCTGTCCCAGCTGTCCTTACTGAAGCTCTCGAATTCAGAATAACCTACTGCAAAGACCCCGTTCTCGGATGCCGCTACGCCGTAGAACACATCGTCACCGGCACCGCCGAAGTTCAATGCTCCGATGATCTCGTGGTTGTTGAATCCCACAATTATAGCATCAAGACCGCCGTATCCTACAGGGTCATCCTGATCCGGATGGACGTCTTCCCAGCTGCCGGTACCGAAGCTGTCCGTGTGGGCACTGCCCACCGCGAATATGTCTTCTCCGTGTACCGCCACGCCGTAGAACACATCTTCATCGATACCGCCGAAGTGCATCGCGTCGATCGGGGAGCCGTTGATACCGTCAAATGCAACGATGATCGCGTCCTTACCGCCGTACCCTTCTATCTCTTTTTCGACCCAATATCCATAATTCACATCCATTTCATAGACGTTTTCTTCGTTAAAGAAGCTCGTCGCGTCTGAATATCCGACCGCGAAGAGCGTGTAGCTTTTGTCATCGTGCTCCATCACTGCCACGCCGTAGAACTCATCATTACCGGGGCCGCCGAAATGGACGGCCCATATGACATTCCAGTCGGGACCGTACTTTACGATGATCGCGTCCTTACCGCCGTACCCTTTAATTTGGATCCAATCGTCGCCTTCGCCGCCATCGAAGCTTTCCCAGCCTGAATACCCGACGGCAACAAAGCCGTCCGGGACCATTATCACATCATAGAAAATATCATTTCCGTCTCCGCCGAAATTGATCGTTCCCTTTACATCTCCGCCTGCGCCCAAGAACCCGCCCGTGAACGTCTTATCGAGATCGTTATCATTCGCGGTCGCCGCTGAAAAAATTATGGCTACCGCGGACGCCGCAAACATCATTGCGACCATCACGGAGAGGGCCTTAGACCCTTTCATACACGGTTTTTTGTCTTTCATTTCTTGCCTCCCTTGTTTTATATTTTTTGTCTCTTTTTTGTTGCTCCTATCGTCCTCCTGTAGATCGTATCGCGTTGTCTTTTTATATTTATTCATATAGTATTGCTGAAAAATTCAGGTTTAACACAAAAACGATTGAGTAAAACAGGTCAGCTTGTTTTTAGTGGGGTCACTCCGACGGTTTCTCAGGGAAAAGATATTAAATCAGTGTTAACCCATTGTGATATCAGTGTGACAGCATGGAGATAGAGACGCTCGCCAGCATATTCGTCGGGCTTTGCACCCTGGTCCTAGCAACCGTAAGTATAATGATATTGAGGCGGACGAAGGACATCAACGAGAGGTTGTTGAAAATAGAGGAGGTAAGGAACATATCGGAGATGCGGATCGTTGACGATCATGTGTTCTTCTTCGGTGACTTCTGTTATTTCCGTTTCGACAACTGCGGCGGGGCACCCGCCTATCTGGAGCGTTTGGACCTGGATGTCGTGGACGCGGCGACCGGTATCAGGCATATGGAATCGAGTCACGAAGAGGTCGTGCGCATGAGCGCCATCCTGCCGCCGACGGTATTCGACGTGGGCTTCCCGACCGAAGGGGTGAAGATGGACGAATCCGAAGCTTACCTGATGACGATAAAATACAGATTGGTGGATGACGAGAGGTGTATCCCATCCCACGTTCATTTCAAACTCCTGTTCAAGGAGAGAAAGGATGATGATGTCATGGTCTTCACTGCGGAGAGAAAGGATGATGGATTGATGGACTCTGTTCAGGAAGAGATAGAGAGGAAAAGAAGGATCGAGTCCCTGGTGAACCAAACCTGATCGAAATTAATGCTCAAGCTGCGATAAAGACTGATGGCAGGTTCCAACATTCGATACGTCGATCGGAGGTGTTCGGAGACATATCTTGCTGAATAATTACTCCAATTTTGAGCATATTGGAAACAATAACAAATAAAATGACAGTGTCGTTATTTCTAATTTGAGCAAATTAGAAATTGTTAGAAATAGAGAATGCCGAATCTCGAATCGGACTCGGAGGTGATGTTTTTCCGTTGCGATCGAAGGTGGAATATCTTCGCCGTTCCGTGTGGTGCAGTGAAGAAATATTATATGGTTCTGGTTCCGTGCGAGATATTAATAATAATGACTGCTTCATCCGAACGAAATTCCGCAAAAAGGGGAACGAAACATCTGGAGGGAACATTTTGAGACACGTGTACGAAGGAAAGACAAAGACGGTTTACGAACTGGACGACGGTAATTATCTATTAAAATTCAAGGACGATGTGACCGGGGCTGACGGGAAGTTCGACCCCGGATGCAACGCGGTCGCACTTTCGATCGACGGCATGGGAAAAGGCGGCGTCAGGCTGACGAAATTCTTCTTTGAGAAGATCAGGGATGCCGGCATCCTTACCCACTACGTGGACGCTGATGTTGAGAAAGCTACCATGACCGTCCTTCCGGTGACGTTCGTCGGTAAAGGGTTGGAAGTGATATGCAGGTTCAGGGCGGTCGGAAGCTTCAGAAGGAGATACGGCGACTACTGCACCGAAGGTCAACCGCTGGACGCCTTCGTCGAGACGACGCTGAAGGACGATGCCCGCGAGGACCCGCCCATAACGAAGGACGCATTGGAGATGCTCGGTCTGCTGACCGGCGAGGAATACGAGGAGCTTAAGAGCCTGACACAGAGGATCGGTAAGATCGTCAAAGATGAGCTTGCAAAGAAGGGCATGGAGCTCTACGACATCAAATTCGAGTTCGGTAAGTCGAAGAAGGACGGAAGGGTCCTCCTTATCGATGAGATATCCGCCGGTAACCTGCGCGCCTACAAGGACGGCAAACAGGTCGACCCGCTGGACCTCGTAAAACTGATGTTGGACTGATCCGTCATGGACGGACATCCCGCGGCTTCGGCCGCGGGCGATAAATTTTTCTGTGACCGCTGCACGGGGTATCGTGTATGACATTCGAGCCCGTTGTCTATAATAACCGTTAACTCCATCCAGTCAAGATGCCGGTTTGGCGGGTGACCATATGGAGAAACTCGTGTATGTCATGATGATAGAAAGGGGCAAGACGTATAACCGGATCAACAAGGCCATGGTCATTAAGCATGTGAACCGAATAAAAGAACTGGATGACGACGGCAGATTGGTGCTGTGCGGACCTACCAAAGGTTATTCCGGCGTGGCGGGAATGATAATATTCAAAGCTGAAAGTCAAGAGGAGGCGGAAACGATATGCAGACTCGAACCGTTCGTCGTGGAGGGTTACGCAACATACAAGCTTTTCAGTCTGCGGATCGGTGACAGAGACAACAATTATTTGCTGTGACCTGGCCGGATGTCCGGTTTTAAGATCTTGAATCTTTGAGTGTCTTTCTTTCCAAACCAACAAAAAAATCCTGTTGAATTCGGATGTTCTATTCGGATCCTCGGTCCTTAGTGATCGCCGCCTTCCGTTTCTGCGGCGCCGTTACAATATCTGCCTACGGCTGCAACACAACTTAGTATGTCCGTCGCAAATGCGTATTTAACTATATATTATCTAAATAAATATATGTTTAATATATATTAAAATTCAAAACTATATATTTATATACCCCGAAATCATAGCACGATTCGTGGTCAAGATCTGACAAAAAACGGTTTGATCCGATAACGTTAGTATGATCTGCAAATTGAGGAGATAAGAATGAACAACAAAAAGAGCTTGATTTCCATGCTCTTGGTCTTTGCGATGGTACTCACTCCCTTCGTCGGGCTTATGCCCGGGGCGTCCGCGGACGATCCTCCGGCAGGAGCGGTGAGCACTCAGGCAGAACTCGTCGCTGCCATCGGATCGGGCCAGAGCGTCATAACGATAATGAACGATATTGAATTGACCGACAGCACTCATCTGTCGATCACATATAACGTCACCATCCAGAGTGAGGCCGGTAAGAAATATACGGTCCTTTTCAAGGATTCCACGCGTATATCGGTATCCACCGGCGCGGGCGCACTGACCCTGAAGGACATAGTTTTCATTCAGGACATATCCAATGTGCGCATTAACAGCGACTATTTCAGCACACCGTTCTTCATCCTTCAGAATACAGCCAGGCTGAACCTGTACAACACCACGGTGGAATCCAAACCGACATTGTCCGGATCGACAGGGCTCATAGCGTTCGGCGCCAGCAACACGATATACATAGAAGGATCCACGCTGTTATCCAGCCAGCGCGCCCTGTACGGACAATCCCAGGGCTCGGTGGTGCACATCAAGGACAGTACGGTCACATCAACGACCGCTGCCCTGTACAGAGGATACTTCATCGTGGAGGGCGGGACGACATACAACTCTCAGTCCAGCGATGCGTACGTGTATGACTTCAGAAACATGTCGATCGATGGACCCATCTTCCCCGATGACGTGGCCGAACTGAAGAAGGCCGGCACCGGCATCGCCGTGAACAATGCGAACTACAAGATATACTACATGCTCGCACCCGGGACATTCAGCCTGAGTACGGCACAGGAGTACACCTCACCGGTGCCGATAACCGAGGACACGAAGTTCTACGTCGCCGTTGGATTCACTCAGCAGGGACGTACATATTTCAGCACACCGGTTGAGATGGATTTCACATACATGGCCTCCGGTTCCCCTGATTACGCGGAATTGAAGTACGCATATTTGGCGGCGCTGACGATCGACGGTACGATATACACCGCCGAATCGTTTACGGTCCTTGAGACGGCACTCGGTAATGCGTTTGCTCTTCTGAACGACCCATCGGCCAATGATGCCGACCTGGTCGTGGCCAGAGAGGCCATTGCTGCTGCCATACTGCAGCTGGAATATGAGGCTGACACGGTGTATGCAAAACTGGCCGAGGCCATTCAGGCGGCCGATGATGCCGACCGCATAGGGTCGTATTTCACAACCGTCAGCTTCATGGCGTACACTAAGGCATTGGAAGAGGCGAAAGCCATAACCTCGGCGGATGACAGGGATGCGCACAAATATGCGCTGTTGGCACTGAACGCGGCCGTCGCAGCACTGAGACCCGCGTCGAGTCTGCCCGTCTTCGTAATAGACAACCCTTACGGAACGATCGACTTCGACACATACGGACAGTTCAGATCGAACCTGCACACACACTCGAACTATAGTGACGGAAGCGGGACACCCGCGACCGTCGCGAACACATACTGGAATGCGGGATACGATTTCCTCATGATGGCGGATCACAACTGGGTGACATACCCGTGGAGCGACCCGGGCTATACGACACCGGGAATGATACCGATAATAGGGAACGAACTCAGCAGAAGGCAGCACATACTCAGTCTGTTCACAGACTTCTATGACACCGTGGGACACAAACCCGGAGACATCCCGACCGTCTCTCCGAATCAGGGCGGTAACTACAGCAACACCGACTACGGCGTAGGATACGGGAACGAATTCGATATCCTTCGGGCCGCGATAGTGTATGATGACGGTAAAGGGAGGTTCATAATCGCCCATCCCGGACGCACTACCGGTGACAATCCCAACGGACTGTCCCCGAACGGATTGAGCGGAGACCAGAGCAGGGTCGGATCGCTGGATTGGTATCTTGCACTGTTCGACGAATTCCCAACGCTCCTCGGAATGGAAGTGATCAACCTCTACGACCGTTATCCGAATGACCGTATGCTCTGGGACACCTTGCTGACGCTGAGCATGCCGGACCGTCCGATCTGGGGATTCGCCAACGACGATAACCACGGAGGCGCGCTCGGATATGCGGTCAACCTTGTGCTCTTACCGGCGAACATAAAGGATCAGGGAGAGGAGGCGGCGGTCGCCGCATTCAAGGATGCCTTGGACAAGGGCGCGTTCTTCATGTACAGCTATACCACAACGGGCCCGAACGCCGGAAAGGACACGGGTTCGAACTGGGCGGCCAACAGGAACGGTCCGGTACCTACGATAAAGGATATAATCGTGGATGAGAACGGCGGAACGATAACGATAAAGGCGATCAACTACGACAAGATCGAATGGATCTCCAAGGACGGCATCGTTGTCGGCTACGGTGAGACCATAGACCTGTCCTCGCCCGGCGTCGACCTGTATGTGCGTGCGGTGCTGACCGTCAACGAGACCACGACCGATGCGTGTCAGACATTCACGCAGCCGTTCGGTCTCAGATCGGTCCCCGCAACATACACCGTTACTTTCGAGGATCACGACGGAACGATATTGAGAACGGAGACCGTGGAAGAAGGCGGTTCCGCAACGGCCCCTAGCGACCCCGTAAGGGACGGCCATACCTTCATCGGATGGAACGTTGATTTCTCGATCATCACTGGCGATCTGACGGTGACGGCCCAGTACACGGTGAACACATACGGCATATCCCTCAACAGGAGCGGTACGTATACATTCACCGGTGCGTCGGCCGGATACGGGGCGCAGACCGCTGCGCCGGTCACCGTGACCAACACCGGAAACCAGTCTACGGGTTCGATGACAGTCACCCTCACCGGGACCAATGCAGCGGACTTCACGCTCTCATCCGGAACACTGGGGAGCATTGCGGCCGGCGGCACGGGATCATTCACAGTCGTACCCAAGACCGGGCTTGCGGCGGGAACGTACACGGCAACGGTGACCGTCGGCGGAGGTGACGTGACATCGCAGATGTTCACCGTGAGCTTCACGGTGAACGCGAACACGCCACCCACACTGCCGTCCGGTGACAACCCGCCGGGCGGCGATGACAGAGGAGGAGACAACACCCTGTTGTACGTCGGTATAGCCGTCGCGGCAATACTGGGGATAATCGGAGTGGCGTGGTTCGTCCTCTTTAAGCCCTGAGACAAGAGAACAACGAAACGCGACCAACCTCCATCGGCGCAACTCGACCGGCCGGTGCGTAAAAGCATCGGCCGGCAAATATTTTTTTATTACCTCCATCGGTATTACAAAATAACGAACGAATCCCTTCAAGCCCGCTGACGAAGATTCGACTCGAAATGTCACATCTGTTCGAACAGAGTCTTTTGCTTTTGGTCCTTTTTTACCGTTCTAACATTTTCTACAGTATTCTTATAGCACCTGTTCTCATTCTTCCTGGCATACTCGTGGATTCTGTCTGCATCAACGACGTATAGAGCCTTCTTGCGGTCCTTTCCCACTGCTCGGACCAATCCTATAGATTTAAGTTCCATCACATCAAGACGCATCGTCTGATACGCGCAGCGGTACCTTTGCTTCAATTCCATTATGGAGAATGGGGCATCGTCTTTCATATAATCCTTTAAAATCATTGCTTGACGGATATTGAATTCTGGGTTTTGGTTGACGAAGTCTCTGGCCTTTCTCTGCTCTTTTGTTTTGTTTTCAACATAATCCTCCAAAGATTTTACGGCGCGCCCGATGTATTCTATGTTGAACTTAATGAAATATGTCAGATCGTTGTCATCCGTTTCCACGTATTGATATGCAGTTCCATATTTACTGGGTGCAGATTTTATTATCTTTGATATTGTTGCATATTCCATCATCCAATATCCTTTCTTTATAACATACCAATAGAATAGTGATCTGGCCAAACGGCCATTTCCGTCAACGAATGGATGTATGTATCCTATCATGAAGTGAAGGATTATGCCTTTTATCATGGGGTGCATGAATTCCCCGTCCTCTTTATTACAGAACTCGCATAGCCCCTCTATCATTTTCGGAACCTTTTCATGCGGTGGCGGTATGTGATATACTTTGTCTAAGTCTAGGATGTCCCCGACGACCACATCGTTATCTTCTCTGAATCTTCCCTCCCATTCTTCCCCATCTTTTAACGTACCGCTAGAGATCATTCTGTGCATCTCTTTGATGAGTTCGGGCGTTAGTTTTTCATCTTCAATCTTTTTGATATTCTCCATCGCCAGGTAATTATTCATTACCATACGCTCACCTTCTGTGATGGGTTTCTGTTTCTTTCTTATCATCCGTTTTGCGTCTGTCCTAGTTACCGCGGCTCCTTCGAGGATGCTCGACGAAATTGCTTCTTCGAGGAAGGATGATACCGAATAATATCGCATACGCTCATCGCCAATCTCCTTACCGTGGTATTCTAAATGTCCTGAAAGGGATCTTTCCAACTCAAAGAGTGACTCCAGCATGTTCGAAGTCAGAGAATATGAACACTCTATCCCGCCTATGTTCATATGCTTTGCATTAGTCATTCGGGAAAGCTTCATGAAAACCCATACTCTTTTTCTGACCTCTTTGTCGCTGATCCTGTACCTTAGCTCCTCCCAATGATGATATTTCTCATTGTATTTCTTTGCCAGTTCGAAATCATTCATATCTCCACTAATGTTTCCTTTATCTAGCATAGATTTTATATCGGGGACCTTAGATAATTTTCTCACATTTAGCAAAACGCAATACTATATATATAATTACTTATTCATAAATAAAAAGTTTTTATTGACATTTAATTTATTTATAAAACAATTACTTATTCATAAATAAAAAGTTTTTATTTACATTTGAGATTCGTATAACAAATCCCTTCAAGCCCGAATAGTTTTAAGCAGAATTGGTTCAATGGTTAAAAATCGACAACGACCAGAATGTTCGTGTCTTCCGACCCGAATAATGAATGGTGACGGCACGCGCGTTGTCTGATGCCGATCCCCTTAACATCCGCACGCATCGAAATAAATACATGCATTGGGATGGGAGCGACGGATATGAAGTGAGTGTTGAGAACCTCACGAAAATAAATGTTTCGTGTTTGCGGAAAAAGTAAGAAATAAGGAGTTGTGAAGAAAATGATGCTGGTAAGTACAAATTATATTGCAGGAAAGGAACTGGAGATGTTGGGACTCGTGAAGGGCAGCATGGTCCAGACGAAGCACATCGGAAAGGATATTGTGCAAGGGTTCAAAAGCATGGTGGGCGGAGAGCTGAAAGCATACACAGAGATGATGAACGACTCAAGGACCCAGGCAACGAACAGAATGATCACGGAGGCGGAAGCCCTTCAGGCGGACGCGATCGTGAACGTCCGTTTTTCAACGTCATCTATCGTTCAGGGTGCTGCTGAGGTCATCGCGTACGGAACGGCTGTGAGATTCGTCTGACCGCCGTATCAGAGAGCATCAAAAAACCTTCGGCTCTTTGATATCATTGAGTCGAAGGTAGTGAAACTCCCTTTCTGAAAAGATAGATATCTGCCGAGAAGAGAGGTCCATCCGAGTGACGATACGCTGTGTGGAATCACGGCGTAGTATGTTTATTTTTTACTTTACTTAAATATCATATGTATTATCATATGTATTATCTTATGTGTTCCACGTGCTAGGATAACGATTCCACAGCTGTTCATTTCTTGACGTACATCTGATTCCTGCTCGTCGGTCTGTCCGGGTCCGTCATCTTGACGAGTCCCGCATCCATGGCCGGCTGGAGATAATTGTAGTATAGCGTTTTCCTGGATCTCAGGTCCAAGCGCTCCATTAATTCCGTTGCGCTCAGCGCGTACGATCCCATGACATCCAATAACCTCTTCACTCTCGCATTTATGTGATTCATATGGTGTTCAGCCTCAAATGCCACTTCTTTAACAGCATCAAGCGTCGCTTTCAACATGAACACAATGAACTCATTGGACCTTCCCGCGGTCGTGGAGTTCAATATCGCGTCATAGTACTCCTGCTGGTGTTTACGAACGATGCTCTCTATCGGTATCCATGCGAACACCGGCCGCCATCTCATTAAAATGGCGGTCTGCCACAGCCTTCCCATTCTTCCGTTGCCGTCGCAGAACGGATGGATGAATTCGAACTCATAATGGAACACACATGATCTTATCAGTTCATGCGTCTTCGATCCCTTGAGCCACTCAAATAGGTCCTTCATCATTGACAGTACAATATCTGACTTAGGTGCTCTGTGGATCACTTTCCCGCTGCCGGTGACCACACCCACGTTCACGCTCCGCAGCTTACTGCACTCGCCGACCAATCCTTTCATCATGGCCTTATGCGTACGTAACATGTCCTTCATGTCGAACGGGTCGATGTTCTCCAATTCCTTGTAAGCATCGGATGCGTTCTTGACCTCGAGTATCTCTCCCGGAGGTCCGAGTATCCTTTTTCCGTCGATGATGTCCGTTACCTGACCGATCGTAAGTTTATTGTCTTCGATCGCAAGTGATGAATGAATGGATCTTATACGGTTGATCCTTCTCAGACGCGGGAACTTTTCCAGATTGTCAACGATCTTTATGCTACCTATCAGCTCGGATATCTCTGATACGAGCTGCATCATCTCCTCGGTCAGATCGAATTGCGGTATGCGGCCCATGATCCTCGTTCTCCTGCTGTTTATTTTCTTAAACTTCTGTTTATTTAAATATCTTATGTATTATCTTATGTATTATCTTGTGTGTTTCGTTCTGGTGAACTTATTCGCCGAATCGATGCGGGCATATCTTGCGGCACAGGAAGCATCTCAGTTCCCATTTTCCGTTAACCATTTTGAACATCCTGTCGGAACATCCTTTCCTTCCGAACGAGGCGAGATCGTTCAGCGCCCCGGACGGACACGCTTCGACGCATTTGTTGCAGTTGTCGCATATCGACTGGATCTTCTCATCCGGAACTAGATGTGCGTCCGTGAGTACTGCGCTGAACCACAGAAGATTGCCGTGCTCCGGACTTATGAGGAGATAGTTCCTTCCGATCGTGCCTATACCGGCCAGCTCGGCGGCGTGTTTCAATGATATGAAACCGAATTGTTTTCCGTCAACCCATTTACCGCCCGCTCCGCTTATTGTCTTCGTCCTGTATCCTTTCTCTCTGATCCGTTTCGCCACGTTCTTCGCTATGTCGTTCATTCTTTCGTTTATTGCGTTCCTTATGTCGATGTATCCGGCGGGATCATCGAGTATCGCCTCCTGCGGGAACGGATGACCCAGTATGATGACCGAGACGCATCCTTCCATCACATCCGCCGGTCTGAAACCTTCCGGTGCCGAATGAAAATCGCCGGATGATGCTATACCTATCACAAGCGCTCCCGCCTGCGATCCGTATTCCTTCACCATCCTGCTGTTCAGCTCTTCCGGTTTTTTCATGCTGTGGTCGATAGTCCCGTGACAATATTTTAAACGTCGTCAGATAACATGTCCCTTAGTATGTCCACCGCGGTGAGACAGAACTTCGGGCATCTTTTGGCGATTATCTCACTCTTGTGTACGTACAATCTCTGCTCCTCATCCCTAAGGTCTGCACCAAGCAATGCGGGGCAATATACGCTTCCGTGCGCCTTCTCAAATCTCTTAATGAACTTCTTGCGTCTTGAGAGTACCGTATGTTTCTGTATCGTATCATTCAATTCATAATTACCGTGCTTCATCCCTATGGCGATGAATGCTCCGGTCACCGCGCCGCACGGTCCGCCGACGTACATACCGGCGCCGAAGCATGACGCGACCTTATACGCCTCCTCCTTCGTCAGACCGAGAACGTCCGCCACTTCCGCCAAAACGAGCATTGAGCAGTCGATCCCTTCCCTGAACTTTTGTGCGACGTATTCCTCCGTCAACATGACACTGATGATGCTCTTGTATTATTTTATCCTCTCTCATCCGAGAGGAACGAAAAGATTTAACTGAGTTGTACCATACGCGTGAGCATGGATAAAGTACTGAGATTTCTCGCAGATAACAGGATCATGACCCTGGCGACGTCGGCGGACGACGTCCCGCGCGCATCGATACTGGAATACACCCTGGTCGGCGACCCGCCGAAGAGACCGGTGATGATGTTCTCCACCTCTCCTGATTCGATAAAGAGCAAGAACCTCGATAAGAACCCCAATATCAGTTTCACTGTTGGTCATATACCCGCCTACCTCGCCGCTAACGGTACAGCAAGAGAGGCGACCGCGGAGGAAAAGGAAGAGTACATCCAAGCGCAGATGGGTGTCAAGTGGGGTGCCCTGAGAAGTACGAAACCCAAGTACGTGGAAGACTGGAACGAGATAATGATGGAAAGGCATCCGGAGTTCAAGAAGACGATGAAGTGCGGTCAGTTGAAGTATTACACGATAAAGATAGATACGGTGCACTACACGGAAGGCTTCGAACCGGTGTCTGAAAAGATAGAAATGAAGAAATGAGCTCTTCGGGAGCTTGTTCTCATCTCCGATGAAAAGTAATTAAATAACAGACTGTATGGAGCGACCCGCAAATGCCTGCCGCTATCACATCCGACCTGCTGTTCAGCGCTTTGGTTATCGTTGCGCTGTTCCTCATCATATTGTCGACGCCGACGATCATACTTGCGGTAAGGGCATCCGCAAAACTTCTGAACCGTTACAAGATACTCAGGTCGGTCGACGATCTCGAAGAGGGTACCGTATCCAAGCAGATGTTAGAGGAATGGAACACTGTGAACAGTCCGCTCAGTTATACCGCATTGCTGAGCGACGAGATCGAGAGATTGGGCGCGCTGAGACAGGCTACTCTCCATTCAGAGATAGCTGTGGCCATACTTATCTTCATGATGTTCTATCCCGGATACGAGAGCGATGTGCTTATAGGGATCATCGCCATCGTTTCGGCTGTCGTCCTTGTGATCGTATACGGAACGAGGAACCTCAGGCGCTACATCCGCGAATATGTCGACGCTTTGGCGGAGATAGACGTGAATGGTGACGAAGCGGTCGCAAGGATATACGGCTGAACGGGAAAAAAGGTTTTTATCGTCACGCGTATGCGTACACATGGCGAAAGCGATATTCCACACGAGCGCCGGCGACATAGTCATCGGCCTTTACGACGATATGCCTGTGACCGCAGGGAACTTCAAGGAACTGATAAAGAAGGGATTCTACGACGGTATCGTGTTCCACCGCGTGATAAAGGGATTCATGATACAGGGCGGCTGTCCTGACGGCACCGGAATGGGCGGTCCCGGGTACAACATAAAGGATGAGCACGTGAAAGGTCACTCGAACGTCCGCGGAACGATATCGATGGCTAACACCGGCCGCCCGAACTCCGGCGGAAGCCAATTCTTCATCAACCTGGTGGATAACAAATATCTCGACTGGGACAGCCCCGGACCGAGCGCCCATCCGGTGTTCGGCGAGATCGTCGAGGGAATGGACGTCGTCGAGAACATCGGTAACGCCAAGACCGGCAGGAACGACAGACCGCTCACCGACATCGTGATCAACAAGGCAGAGGTCGTCGAGTGACGAGACACGTCATGGAGGCGCTCGGAAAGTCGAGAGTGGTCATAGAGGACGGTAAGGTCGTGGAGATAGGGGAACCGAAGGTCAAGTATTGTCCTCTGTTCAAGAAGTACCGGAACATCGACGAGTTCAATGAACATACAATAAGGGAGAACATTGAGTACCGTATCTCCCACTTCGGTATGTGCACCGAATCCCGCCATATCAGGATGAAGGATTTCCTGAGCTTCGGTATATCCGAACTGCTGAGCATGGCGCTGACCGTGAACATCATAGACGCCGCCGTCATCGCGGCGGACGGTACCGGAACGTGCATCATCGACGACCCGGAGATAGTTCAGGGACTGGGAGGCAGGATATCCGGTATCGTCGAGACAGAGCCGATAGATCGTATCATCGACGAAATAGGCAAGGACCGCGTCCTCGATCCCGTCCGCGCTTCCATAGACCAGTTCGCGGGCGTTGCGAAGGCGTTCGCGATGGGCTGCGGTAAGGTGGGCGTCACGATAACGAAGGCGGACGATGCGGACCTCATACGGAACGCGTTCGGCCGCAGCGTCGTCGTGTTCGCTGTGCATACGACCGGCACGTCAAGAAAGGACGCGGAGAGGATGTTCGACTCGTGCGATGTCATAACAGCATGCGCATCCGAGCACATACGGGACGTTGCGAAGGAACGCGCGCTGCTTCAGGCAGGTACCAAGGTCCCGGTCTACGCGAGCAGCGAACTCGGAAAGGAGATAATGACGCTGAAGTTGAGGGAACTCGGAAAAGAACCGTCGACGATGGAAGAGGACCGTCCCTCGCCGCTCAATTGACCGTCTCAAGTACGAGATGGGTGTTCGACCGCAGATATATCAGCGGTATCCTCAGCGATCTGAGGCGTCTCTTTAACTCTTTGTCGTTTGTCAGAACGTATGCATCGAGTCTTACCGCCGCCTCCACTATGGCGTCGTCGCCGGATGCCTCGGTCTGAATTATCTCATACTTCCGGGCGAGCATCAGCGCCACCTTCGCATACTTACTGGTGATGTTCTTCAGCTCCCCGACCATCGGCCCGGGGACCACCATCTTCACATCACCCAATAACGACGATACAGCCAGGTCAAGGTTCATGCGCATCTCGAACGGCATGAGCAGTGCGTTCGTATCTAAAACAACGTGTTGCATGTCACTGCTCTACAATACCGTATCCGATGAGTCTCCATTTGCCTGAGATCCTTCTGGATATGGCTACTCTCTGGCCGCCCACTATGCACACGGGTATCTTCAGAACGACCTCTGCGGAGTCGTTCCTCGCGCTCTTCACCACACCGACCGTTGTTGCGGTCCCGATGCTCAGCATCAGCGGCTCGTTGCTCTTTATGTCGTCCACCTTCAGGTCGGACGCCGTTCCCACGACACGCTCCAGAAGGTTTGTCCTCATCTTGAAATCGTGAACAACATCAGGCAGGTATGCGGGCGTCCCTATCATCCTTCCCGTGAGACCGTCAGATTTCGTTATCGAGGGATCGAGTGACGTTCCGATGGCCACCAGTCCTCCCGGATATACGGCATCCGCCTTCCTGCCACCGGCCTGAAGCGATGTTATCTTTGTGGTTATTCGCTCCCATGACTGCTTCCCGGCGGCCTCGACCCTCCTTCCGGGAACGATCTCGATCTCGTCGCCCACTTTCAGCGTGCCTTGGATCAGCGAACCGCCTATGACCCCTCCCTTTATCTCCTTGGGCGAAGCCCCGGGGGAGTTGATGTCGAATGAACGGGCGACATGCATCAACGGCGGTGCCTCTCTGTCCCTCACTATCTCTGCGATCACATACTTCTCGATGGCGTCCACGAGCCTGTCGATGTTCACGTCGTGATGCGCTGAGACAGGTATTATCGGTGCATTCTCAGCTATCGTTCCCTTCACGAACTCTTTGATCTGCCTGTAATTCTCAAGCGCATCCTCACGGGTGACGATGTCTATCTTGTTCTGTACGATGATTATCCTTTCGATGCCCACGATCGACAGCGCCATCAGATGTTCCTTCGTCTGCGGCTGCGGACATTTCTCGTTGGCGGCGACCAAAAGCAAAGCGCCGTCCATCAATGCCGCGCCTGACAGCATCGTCGCCATCAGCGTCTCGTGGCCAGGTGCGTCCACGAATGATACGGATCGTATGTACTCGGCATCCGATTCACAATTCTTACATTTCTCCGACGTCCCCTTCTCACCGCAATGACCGCATTGATAGAAGGCGACGTCCGCATACCCGAGCTTGATCGATATTCCGCGTTTCACTTCCTCGGAATGCTTGTCGGTCCACTCACCGCTCAACGCTTTCGTGAGCGTTGTCTTGCCGTGGTCGACATGCCCGATCATTCCGATATTGACCTCGGGCTGCTTGGGAACCTTCATTTCTCCTCAGCCTTCGGAGGTACCAATATCTCATCTATGGGTTTAGGTCCGTACTCCGCGACGGACATGTTTATCTGAACGATCTCATTCGATATCGCGGACCCGCGGATCGCCTTGCGGCGCCTCTCGCCCGGATACACCTCATGGAACCCGAGACCGTCCGACAGAAGGATCTTCCTTCTCTTGTTACCCGGAAGGTCCTTCCTCATCGGTATACCGTTACCGTCGCTTCCGCCGGTTATCTTGAGTTTGTAACCCGGAAGCCCGACGAATATACCGTCGACGACCTCGCCGATGTTCTTTCCGACCAGTGAGTTCGCGTGATGTCCCGACACGGTCACTTTGTGCGACCTGCCCGTCTTGACGTCACCTACGACAACTTTAAAGTCAACCATTTATACACCTGTATTTAGCGCCTTATTAGGGGATAACTTATATACTTTTGGTTCCGAGAACTCAATTGCGCACGAGGGCATCACTGATCGTCCGTCTCAGGCGACCTTTTCTTTTTGTCGGTCTTTTCCTTCTTCGGTCTGTCTGTTTTCTCTTTTTTGGGTTTATCCGTCTTCTTGCGTCCGAGAAGCATCGCGAGCCTTTTCTTGAAGCTCGTTATTGGTTCGATGTCCATCGGGTCCACTCCGTTCATCGATGCCAGGAACAGGGACACGTAATCACCGAGCATGACTGCCTTGAGACTTCTCTCCAGCACTGTCCTTCCCTCTATTGTTACCACTTCCGGATCCGATCCGGATGACCTAAGGAGCTCGACCGATTCCAGCATGATGGTCCCCTGTACATCCGATGAGCCTTCCTCGTAAAGGAAGACCGGTTTGCACTTTGTCCTATGCGCGCACGCCGACCATCCCACTATCTCGTTGTGGTTCATTTCCGGTATGGCACCGTTGAACGCGATCATCTTGGAGTTCTCGTTTATCTGGTTCTTCCATCTGACCGCTGCGGATGACAGTGCACCGTCCGCAT
The DNA here is from genome assembly GCA_009780795.1 of Methanomassiliicoccaceae archaeon. GTDB lineage: Archaea > Thermoplasmatota > Thermoplasmata > Methanomassiliicoccales > Methanomethylophilaceae > Methanomicula. The sequence goes on along the minus strand of WQZJ01000004.1, from coordinate 4,584 downwards.
ATATCGCCGGCACCGTCCCATGCAACCTCTTCGCGATATGTTTGGCCTCGCTCTCCGGGTTGCGTGTCCAGATGCTCCCTCTGTACCTTCTCAGCAACGGTATCATTCTGGTCAGTTCGTCCCTCACCTTCGGGCCTCCCGCCGTTTGGATTATGTTCGCAAGGTACCCTATCGTATAGCCGATCGCGCTCCTGGGCTGCAGACCGATCGGTACCTCTATGAGCTTGTTGCTGTCCCTGAGGCATTTGTCCCTCAGTTCGCCGCCCGCGGTTATCACGACCATCTTGCATCCCTTTGCCTTCGCCTGATCGTACATCATCAGCGTCTCGCGGGTATTGCCCGAATAGCTCGACGCTATGACGAGCGTCCGTTCGTCCATCCAATTGGGTATCGATGTGGACCGTATGACCTGTATCGGTATGTTCCACGACATCGTCAGCGCGTCGGCGATTATGTCACCGCTCATAGCCGAGCCGCCCATCCCGCATATGCACACCCTGTTGAAATCCGACGGCATCCTCAGTTTCGTCTTGACGGATCTCGCGATGCCGTCGACAAATCTGTCGACCTCCTGGATCATCTCTTTTGACTCGGAGTGCTGCTTGCTCTTCGGGCTCACGCTCACATCCCCCAGAACGGTTCTTCTTTCCTCTTTATCGCTATCACTTCGGCCAGGGTCATCCGTTCGTCCTCGGTCATGTCGAGCTTCGACATCTCCTTGGCTGCCGATTCAAGTATGTCCACGTATATCGCATCGTCGACATCCGCCTGCCTTCCTATCGTGATGTCATCTATCGCAACGGCCACTTCCTGCCCCTGCGATGCCTCCTTGATGACCTCTTCGCCGGACCTTATACTCCTTATCTTCCCCAACGAGCGTCCGTCCGGCATTATTAGCCTTTGGTTAGGTCTTATCCTGCCCGCAAGGACGCGAACACCGACGATCGCCGGCTTCGCCGCCCTGAATATGCAGTTAGGCAGTATCTTGAACTTCGCGGGGAACGAGAACTCGGACCTCTTGTCAGCATCCTGTCTCTTCTTGGTGTCGTCGAGCCACTGCTTGTACTCCTCTATCAGACGGTACACCACCTGATTCGAGAACACCTTTATATCCTGCGTCTCAAGTTCGGCGGCCGCATCCTTCGACAGTTCCGAGTTGAATCCCAATATCACTTTGTTCAGCGGGGCGCCGCATGCGGCGACATCCACGATATCACGTCTCGATATCTCCCCGATGCCGTACTTCCGTATCGGTATGGATGCTGCCTTCGCCTCGTACGCCAGTGCCTCCAGCGACCCTATCGCATCGGCCTTGATCAACACACCGTCGTCCTGCGTCTCTATCTTTAAAGACGACTCCTCCTTCATCTCGGCGACCGCGGGATCGTTCTGTCCGCTGACGACGACCAGTGGGGCGCCGGCTATGACGCCTTCCATGTTCTGACATGATATCTTGACGCCGGCGGCGGCGTTCAGTTCCTTGACGGAATCGAACCTGTCCCTCGGGTCTCGTATCTCGTCCAACGGTTTCGGCTTAAGTATGGCCTTTACCTTCGTGACCAGTGGGGCGCCTCGCGTTCCGAGGGCGACGGTGTCCCCTCTTTTGAGGACGCCGGAGTATAATATCATGTCCAGCGTCTGCCCCAATCCTTTCTCTTCCTTCACCTCGAGTATCGTCCCTTTGCCCGGACCTTCCTCGCTCGAGAGCTGCGATTCAAGGAAGCGTTGCGCCAGACCGACCAGCATCAGCAGGAGGTCCGCCATTCCTTCTCCCTCTTTCGCGCTCACCGGCACCAATGCAACGGTCCTTGTGAAATCATCTATCCGGTCATATCTGTCCGCGGGGATACCCTCGGATGCTAGTAATGAGATGATATGGTACATACGCTCGTTGAACGCCTCGATCGTGTGTTCCTGCTGCGCCTTCTCGGCGAGCACGAACGGCCGTCCGTTCACGGATATCCAGCCTTGTATCGTGTCCACCTTGTTCAACGCGACGATGAACGGTGTCTTGTACTGCTTCAGTATTCGAATCGATTCTATTGTCTGAGGTTTCAGTCCCTCTCTGATGTCTATTACCAGCACGGCTAGGTCCGCCAGCGAACCGCCTCTGGCACGTAACGTGATAAAGGAATGGTGTCCCGGAGTGTCTATGAAAAGTAATCCGGGAACACTGAACCTCCTGCTTCCGATTATGCTGCCGCACACCTTGTAGATGTGGTCAATAGGAACTTCCGTGGCACCTATGTGCTGCGTTATCGCTCCCGCTTCCCTGGAGATGACCGAGGTTCCCCTGATGGTATCAAGTAACCTGGTCTTCCCATGGTCCACGTGGCCAAGAACGCTCACTACCGGCTGCCTTATCGCCATTTCCTCTCCGCTGGCCGCGCGTTCATTCGTAGATCCATTGATCCATGGTTCTGTTGTATGTGACGAGCTCCTCGGGCCTGAAGAATATGCCTATCTCGCGTTCCGCGGACTCCGGCGAATCGGAACCGTGTATTATGTTCCTGCCGGTCTGCATACCGTAGTCGCCGCGTATCGTACCGGGTGCGGATTCCTTGGGGTTCGTCTTACCCATCATGTTCCTGCATACGGACACGGCATCCTCGCCTTCCCATACCATCGCTGCGACCGGTCCGGACGTTATGTACGAGATCAGAGGGTCATAGAATTTCTTGCCCTTGTGCTCCCCGTAGTGCGTCTCTGCGGTCGCCTTCGGTATGACCATGAACTTCATGGCGACGAGTTTCAGTCCCTTTCTCTCGAAACGGGAGATGATCTCCCCGACCAGTCCTTTCTGGACCCCGTCGGGTTTGATCATGAGATAAGTTCTCTCCATGGAGATCACTTCTTCTCTGCCGCCTTCAGGCGTGCCTTCTTCTCCGTCTCGAACTTCTTGGTCCACCTGGTCGTCCTGGGGACCCTTTTCAGCTCGATCATGTTCTTGTAACACTTGCTCGTGCAGAAGTTCAGTACCGTTCCGTCCCTCTTCACGAACATCTTTCCGGTGCCCGGTTCGATATCGGCACCGCAGAACGAACAGTTTCTCTTCTCGACCACGGAGTTCACCTCATTCCGAGCTTGCGGGCCTCTCTGGACGTCTCTCTTAACATGAGTATGTCGCCCATCCTTACCGGACCCATTATGTTCCTTGTGATTATCCTTCCCTTGTCCCGTCCGTCGAGAACACGCACTTTGACCTGCGTCGCCTCACCGGTCATCCCGGTGCGGCCGATTATCTCGACGACCTCCGAAGGGATGCTATCTGAGTCAGCCATCCGGATCGCCTCACTTCTTCAGTTCGCGGACCGCTTTCGTTATCTCTTCGAAGAGCGGCTTTCCCTTTCCGATGTCAACGATCGCGATGGACGCTGTCGGTTTCTCGAGACCGATCGCGTTGCCGAGCTCCGCTTTGCTGGGTACGTAAACGTACGGGACGTTCTTCTCGTCACAGAGGGCGGGCATATGCGCCAATATCTCCGGGGGAGCGACATCCGTCGCCATTATGATTATGGCGGCCTCGCCGCGCTCCGCAGCCTTCGTGACCTCGTTGGTTCCTTTCTTTATCTTTCCGCCGTCTCTTGCGATCTCCGCGAGGGAGTACGCTTTATCTGACAGCTCTTTCGGCGTCTCAAACTTTACAAATACAGACATTTTATTACCTCCTTCCGATGTGCTAGACATCGTCATTATTCATCGGCTCTGAAGAGCAGGCGACGTACTTCGTCATAATATATATTGATTTGCGCGCGCTCCCTCAGAAAAACTGTCACTGCTCGCCGTTGACGTCGATGTTCCTCTTTCCCAATCGTATCTTGGATGCGACGTGTCTCGCGTCATGCCTTGTCAGGATGACGAACGCTACCACTGCCATGAGGAGCGCCCCTATCGCATCCGCCAGCAGGTCGTACAGCGTGAACACGCCTCCGTATGACATGTAATCGAAGTTGGAGATTATGTCCGTGAAGCCTTCCATCATCTCCCATATCGCCCCGAACGCGCATCCAATGATGAATACTAACACCGCTATCCCTCCTCTCCCGCCGAGCGTGACGTGCTTAGGGGAGTGGGCTTCCATCAGGCACAGCGCCATGAAGACTATGGAAGCGACCACCAGTCCGGATATGACGTGCGTTATGTCGCCCCATCCCCATATCCCGAAGAGATACGTTTCGAAGTACATCCCGTGGCACAGCGAGAGCACGAACATGTACATGTCCGCGTACAGCAGCACAACGAACCACAGCGGCAGCGCGATCACTCTCATGAGCCTGAGAACCGGCAGTACAAGCATGATTACCGCCCAGAGTATGCATGTGACCTGCAGGTACCCCATCGGATGATAGATTAGTCCGCGACCGTACCCCATGGTGACGATCGCACACACTATCATCATCGACAGCGGACACAATATCAGCATGGCCCATGCGATCTTCCTCTCCCTGGTGTCGTCCGCGTTCACTTTATCGCCTCCAGCCCGGCGGACGTTATCACAAGGCGTTTACTTCTCATCGAACGGCCGAGCGCATAGAACGCGACTATGAACATTATCAGGTTCACCAGCATCCCGATGACGATCGT
>WQZJ01000003.1 GCA_009780795.1 Methanomassiliicoccaceae archaeon | reverse complement strand
TCCGTGAACTCGAACTCCTTGACGGAGTCGCCCATCGCACGGTACAGCACCTTTCTGTGCAGTTCCCGCAGCAGGGCGCTCCTGTCCTCCATCAGGACTATGTCAGAGAATCCCGATAATATCGCGTTGTGCGCGAACGGGGACGGTGTGCCGCTGTACGGTATCACTGCCACGGTCATATCCCCGCGTTCTATCATGTCGAGAACCACACGAGCGTTCTTGATATCCATGTCGTCCTCCAGGACCTCTCTGTACGTCTCCTCCACGACAGGCATATCTTCCATATTGCCGAGCGTCTCCAGCAGATATGCGGAACGTATCTGCTGCCTATTGACGGAGACCGCCCTTCCCATGTAGTTGCGGAGTATCATGAAGCTCCTCGAGGCGGTGTGCCGGAACCTCATCTTGAATATCTCTGAATCCCTTATCGCCTTTCTGAGTATGCCCTCCAGGTCTGCGGAGGAGAGCATTGCGCTGACCTTGTCTATGTCTATTTTCCTGGACGCACCGATCATGAAGCTGTCGTCCGACATCGTCACCGACACGTTACAACCGAGCAGGTTGGATATCCTGTATGCGTATCCTCTCGACAGTGCGTCGTTCACCCGCCGCCCGAACGGGAAGTGGAATATCAATCGGCTGTTACCGGACGGGTCCACATATTCCTCTATGGCCAGTCTTTTGTCGTCCGGTATCATGAGGGCGGTGGTCTTCTGTTCCTTGAAGTAAGAGACTATCGATCTGGCCGAGCCCTCGTCTATATCGAACTCCTCGCACAGCTCCTCGAGAACTATGTCATCGTCCTCTATCCTCCCGGCGAGCTCCCCTCTGAACTTGGCGACCTCCATCGAAAGGTCGAAGCTTCTCGGCAGCATCTCGCCCGCCCACGACGGAACCGTGGGCTTGCGGCCGGACGCCTCCTTCACGTATGCGTTCATACCCTTGGTCCTGACGAACTCGAAGGAGCGTCCGCCCAGCACGAAGATGTCCTTGGGCGACAGACGTTCGACGAATTTTTCGGACAGTTCACCGAGCGACGAGCCGTGGTTCGATATTACTCGGTAGTTAGCCTCCTCCGGTATCGTCCCCAGGTTCATGAAGTAGATCATCCTCGTCCCCTTCTTGCGGCCGAACATGTTGTCCTGCGGATCGTACCATATCTTCGAGTAGACGCCCTCGAACTCGTCCCTGCTCCCGAGATATCTCAGGACGCTGAGGAACTTCTCCTTGGGAAGGTCGCGGTAACAGTACGATCCCTTGATAAGCGCATACGCGTCGTCCGCATGCCATCTGCTGTCCAGACTCATTCCGACTGTCGCCTGGGCTAGTACGTCCAGGCAGTTCTCGGGTATCCCGACGCGGTCTATGTCCCCGCGATGTGCCGCACGGCACATGACCGCACATTCCACAAGATCATCCTGATCGAACACCAGCAACCGTCCCTTGGAGGTCCTTCCCATGCTGTGGCCGCTTCTCCCTATTCTCTGCAATCCCTTGGCCACGGACTTGGGAGAGCCTATCTGGCACACCAGGTCCACCGAGCCTATGTCTATCCCGAGTTCCAGCGATGTGGACGATACGACGCATCTTATCTCGCCGCGCTTGAGCCTCTCCTCCACGTCCAATCGTATGTCCTTCCCGAGAGAGCTGTGATGAACTTCGATGCTCTCCATCCCTCTCTCCTTAAGTTTGTAAACAACGCTCTCGGCGCCCGATCTCGTGTTCGTGAACACAAGTGTGGTCTCATGCTCGTCGATCAGTTCCTTCAGCTGATCGTACATCTTCGAATTCACGATCTCGGACGACAGTGCGGTCATGTCCTCGGTCGGACATATCACCTTCAGGTCGAGCTGTTTCCTCGTCCCGGACTCGACCAGCGTAACATCCCTTATCTTCCCGTCATCGACACCTGCCAGGAAACCCGCTATCGCCTCTATCGGCGCCAGCGTGGCCGAGAGGCCGATCCTTGTTATCGGATTCTCGCAATGCGCCCTCAGCCTCTCCAGCGTGAGAGAAAGGAACGCCCCTCTCTTGGAATCGCATATGTCATGTATCTCATCGAGTATCACCCACTCCACCTTTCTCAGGCGCTCCTTGAACTTCGGTGCCTCCAGCACGAGCGCCAGTGATTCCGGTGTTGTGATGAGTATATGCGGCGGCTTGCGCAGCATCTTCTGCCTCTCATACTGAGAAGTATCCCCGGAGCGGACGGCGACCCTGATGTCAGGGACGTTCATCCCTCTCTGCATCGCCACTTTTCTCATTTCCTCCAGCGGAGTGTTGAGGTTCCGGTTCACATCGTTCGCCAGCGCCTTCAGCGGAGAGATGTATATGCAGTATGTGCGCTCCTCCAGCCTTCCCTCGGACGCATACCTGGTGAGCTCGTTGATTATGGACAGGAACGCGGTGAGCGTCTTCCCGGAACCGGTGGGCGAGGAGACGAGGACGTTCCTTCTCTCGTTGATCACAGGTATCGCCTTCGCCTGCGGTTCGGTGAGTGACTCGAACCGTTCGTTGAACCACGCGGATACGAGCGGTTCCATCACAGATAGGACCTCATCCTTGCTGTATATCTTATCCGCTCTATCCATACGCTCACCTGTGGATTCGCGTAGACTACAACATGGTCTTTAATGTACTTTACTACGAAGATCGGGGGTATCTTTATAAAGAGACCTTTGGAAGGGGGTCGCGCCCGTTCCCGCGCGACGGCGGAAAAGTAGTTAAGTTCCCGTTGTGATTGCATCCCGATGAACCGTCTGCTGCTCTCGGCCGTTGCTGTCATATTTCTGTCGGCGATGTTCGTTCCCGTGATGTTCAGCGGCGGTGCGGCCGCTACCGGGTCCGTGACCGTCACCGTGAACGGTCAGATATTCGCACCGGGTGCGGACGACCACTCCGACGCGACCATCTATGTGGACGGTGCGGTCATCGATCATGCGGTAGTGAATGCGGACGGGACCTTCTCATTCAACATTACCGGCGAACCGGGCGAGGAGCGTGTGATCGGATTCGCGATGGCCGGATATGCGGCCTGGGTATACATATACGACAACGAACCGATCGACGGAGGTCTGGTCGTACTGCCGGCCTCCGACGGAGCGGCGACGCTGTTCGTGGTCATGGAGGAGAGGACCGAGATCATCTCCGGTACCGTCAAATGGCGCAACGGCGAACCGGTCGGCGGAGGTGTCACCGTGGAGGCATCCGATCCGGACGGCGGTATAACATATACGACCAGGACCCTCTCCGACGGCACCTACGAACTCCATTGTCCCGTGAATGTTATGTACGTCATCTCGGTGAAGCATGCGATCTACGAGGCGGACGACTTCGTCATGACGGAGAAGCTCATGGGGCCGGTATCGAACATCGACTTCACGCTTCTGCCTAAGAAGGGCGCCACATATCTCTTTGAATTGGACCTCACGCACTCGCTGATGGTCATCGGCGGGCTGATGGGGCTGTTCCTTCTGATATTCGTGATACTTTACAGGATACATATCGGCAAGCACCCGGAAAAATCAAAGGTGCATTCCGACAAGAAGAAGGATCAAGAATAGGGCCTCGTCCTGTCTACGGTTCTCTTCACGTTATCGTACATGCTGTTCCCGGCGGCATCCATCGCCACTGTTAGCGGTCCGAAGTTCTCCGCCTCCAGTATCCATGCCGCTTCCGCCGGTCCGAGGTCCGGCCACAGCACTCCGTTAACATTTATGATGCGTTCGGCGAGCGATACCGCCGTACCGCCGACCGCGGCCAGGTACACGCACCCCGTTTCTCTCATCGCATCCAGGACGGTGGATGACATACCTCCCTTGCCGATGACCGCCCGTATCCCATAACGGCGTATCATGTCTGCCGCTGTCCCGTTCATCCGTGCGCTCGTCGTAGGTCCCGCGGCGATCACCTTACGACCCTCTTTCTCGATCGTCATTATCGGGCCGCAGTGAAAGAGCGTCGCACCGTTCAGTTCCTTCGGACCGTCCGCTGCCGACAGAGCGCGTACGTGCGCGGCGTCCCTGGCCGTGACGATCTCACCGGACAGGAACACCGTCTCTCCGAGCCGCAGTCCTCTCACCGTTCTCTCATCCATCGGCGATGATATTTGGTCCATGGTATCACTGACGGTATTCGGCGGTACCGTCCCTCTTTATCCTGACGGTCGCCCTGCGGGCGGCCCAGCAGTTCAAATTGACCGCAACCGGCAGGCTGGCGGTGTGGCAGTACGCCGTTCTGACGTGGACCCGTAGCACCGTAGTGTTCCCGCCAAGGCCCATCGGTCCGAGTCCGCAGGAGTTCAGCGTCATGAACAGCTCATCCTCAAGCGCCCTCTCGTCCGCCGCCGGGTTGACGTGGTCCAGCGGTCTGAGCAGCGCCTCCTTCGCCATGGACGTGCAGCTGTCGGCCGTACCTCCGATCCCCACACCGACAACCGTCGGCGGACAGAGGCGGCCGCCTGCGTCGAGCACGGCATCCGTCACAAATTTCTTTATCCCATCGATCCCGTCCGCCGGGTCCAGCATCGCCGTCCTCGACATGTTCTCGGCACCGGCCCCCTTCGGGAGCACGGTTATCTCAAGATCGTCGTCGGTCGGCACGTACCGTATCAAAGGCATCCCGTCCCCGAGGTTGTCCCCGCTGTTCAACCGTGTCAGCGGATGGACCGTGTTCGGCCTCAGCGGGATCGTGTCCGTCGCCTTTCTCAGTCCCTTTCTTATGCCGTCCTCGACGGACGCGTCCATCCTTCCGGTCACATAGAACACCGGTATCCCGGTATCCTGGCACATCGGCACCCCTTTGAACTCCGCTTTTCTCACGTTCTCCATCATTCCGCCCAGCTGGGCGTACGCCGTCTCATTCGTCTCCCATGCGGCCGCGGCCTCCAACGCCCAGCCGACATCCTCAGGTAACTTCGTATTTGCCAGACGGAGCAGGTTGACGATAACATCCTCCAGCGGTTCGGGGACCTTGATCATGACCGTGTATCGCATGTGCGAAAGAAAAACAATGCGGTCCCGTATCTGCGTTATCGGATCGGCTCAAGGAACGAAGAACAGGACGTCATCCACCTCGACGACATCGGCCGTCTCTCCTATGCGCGCACCGTCCGGTATACGAATATCAACCGTAGAATAGTTCACCGGGTGAAGCACCTGTATCTCCCTCTTCGACACGCTGACCACGGTCGCCTTCATTATATCGTTGTGTTTAGTGTGGACTTTCAGCGACTGCATGTCCGTCCTTCTCAGCGGTGTCATGCCGAAATTTCCCAATCTTATTATCTTCCCGCCATTCCTGCCGACGACCGACAGCTTGTACGGTTTGTTGTTGAAGATCACGACGTCGTTAAGATGATACTCCGGCATCCTGACCAGGTATGTCATTCTGTACATGTCACTGCCGTCCGGTGCTTTCCCGACAAGCTTCGACGATTCCTTCGCCTCGGCGCAGTAGTTGTCCGCCAGCTCCTTCGCGAGCGCCTTCGCCAGTGATATCGACGATAACAGTATGTCAACACCGCCGCGGACCTCCTCCACCCTCGTGATGAAGAACTGGCGGTTCTCCAGGGAGAGATTCTCCACGCGGCTCGTCACGTAACGCACCGTCTCATCTCTCAGTTCGTCACCCAGTTCCTTCATGCCGCTTCGTATCTGTATCGTCGCCTCATAGTAGTTGCCGAGCTGTCTGGAACATTTCTGGCACACGGTGTTCTTTATCCTTACCGCCGTTTCGGCTACGGCCGTCACACGGACCCCTTTCAGCTCACCCTCGACGTCCACGCTCGCAAGGTAGTTGCGGTCGTCCTGTTTCTTCGACGACGCGCCGGCGCTCTTGACGGTCATTCCGTCTATCACGGACAGCGAATCTATGGCCGCGTCCGCCACCGCCCTCTTCAGCGTCCTCGACACCCAATGTCCGCCCGTGCGGAACTCCTCGCAGCTGGTGCATCTCTCGAGGTCCACGTGATGCGGTGCCGTTATCAGCTGTTTCCCGTTCAGGAAGCATTCCATGCACAGCCCGTCGAACGTCTCTTCCTCTTTGCCGCACTTGACGCAGAACATCACATTATCACGGCCTGTGCGTGTCTCACGCCGTCCACCGTTATCACAGAGTCCGGGGACACGTATCCCGCCTCCTCAGCCGTCCTTACCGCACGTTCGCCGACCAGATTCATTACGGTCACGCTCCTCATGCGTTCACGGAGCGTCTCCTCCGTGACCGATTCGCCGCCGTAGAACGACACGGACGCCTTCAGTCTCATATCGCCTTCGGAGAACGACCTTCCCAGCAACTCCTCGTCGCAGGCGGCCAGTAGGCGTTCGCCGCCCCTTGTGTGTATCTTGACAGAGATCATCGGATCACGCTAACCTGTAAACTCCGAACGTGGGGTTGTATATCTCCCCGTTCGACTGCAGTTTGTCCAGTATCCGGGACAATTCCGATTCGTTCACCTGTCCGCTCAGCATCCCCACGAGATCTATCAGGGTGGCACCTCTGTTCTCGTTGCCCTCCGCATATTGGCGTATCGCGTCCCGCACCATCTGCATCTCGTTCCTGACCTCCGCGGGCATGCCCGTCGCCACCCTGTCAACGTCCCATTCCGTCGTCCCTTCACGGCCTATGACCTTCGACAGGTAGTAGTGTATCAACCGTATCGAGCGCTGTGCGTCGTCCTCGGTCACACGATCACTGAGCCTCGCCCTGGCGGACGCCTCCGACAATCGTATATATGCTTCCAGCTGCCTCGCCGTGATCGGTACGGATTTGCTCTTGCCGCCGCCGGTGGCCCTTATCTTCAGGTAGTTATCGCGTATCGCCTTGAACGCCTCGTCCGTCATCACTGGTATTATCCTTTTCGAGTAGGCGACATACTTCCTCAGTATGTCCGGCTCGTAGACCGGTTTGATGGAGTCGGTATCGTTCATTATCCTCTCACTTCCCTCGTCCATTTTGCCGCCCCTCATCGCCTGCCCTCTCAAGTGGGCTTTGAGGATGTGCTCTGTTATCCTTCTGTCGCCCTCCTTCTCGGGTCTGTCACGCATCGTGAATATCATGTCGAAACGCGACAACAGCGTTGGCGGCAGGTTTATCTGATCGCCTATGTCACCGTCGTCGAACCTTCCTCTCTTCGGGTTCGCCGCGGCCAACAGGGAGCATCTGCACTGCAGCGTCGCCGTTATTCCTGCTTTTGCGACGGATATCTTCTGCGACTCCATCGCCTCGTGCAGCGACGAGGTGTCCTGCTCCGACATCTTGTCGAGCTCGTCTACGCACGCTAATCCTTTGTCCGCCAAGACCAGGGCGCCCGCCTCCAGCGTCCATCTCCCCTCGCCGAAGTCGTCCTTGACCGCTGCTGCGGTGTTGTGGACGGCGAAACCATTACCTATGAACGAGTGCGCCTGGTCCACCGTGAGATCGTAAACGAACTCCGGAAGGCCTCCGTGAAGCATGTTCACCTCCTTGACCTCGGTCGCCTTCAGTACCATTTTCTCATTCGAGGCGACCATTGCATATGTCCCCGGGATGATGTTCCTGGCCTCCATCCAGTCGAATCTCATACTGGCGCCGGCCATTATCTTCGTCTCCGGTGTGAGGATGAGTCGATTGCCGCCGGAGGTCACTATTTCCACAAGAAATGCCGGGGTACTTATTCTCCATATGTGTGTTATCGGAAGCCCTTTCGCAAAACCGTTGTCGGTGACCGACACCACTCTCTCGCCTGATACGGATTGTCTCCATATCCCCTCCTTGTATTCCTCGGGATCGCTCATCCGTTCGTTGACGAATCTCTCTATCGTTGTGTCACCGTTCTCCGTGTGTATGATCGTATCACCGTGAACGCACAGACCGGCGGCGGATGCGGATTTACCGGATGCGTATATGCCTCTGGGGGCAAGCATGCTCATGTACCTCAGCAGCTGGCTCTTTGCTACACCGGGGTCTCCGACCATCAGTATGTGTATGTCCCCCCTTATCGTGGTCTTGTCGTCCATGACCTTGTGCGTCCCACCGAATAACTGCAGCGCGATCGCCTCCTTCTCCTCCTCGAGACCGAATATCGTCGGCGATATGGAACGGATGAGGTTGTTGAAGAAGTCCGGGTCGCGGGACATCCTTCCTATTTCTTCCTCGTCCTCCTCCGTTATGAGTATCTCATCGTACTCATGCTGCTCGAACTCTATCGAATGTATCTCGATGAACGTCTCGAAGACCAGTGAATCATCCCTCTCGCCCTTCTGTACCGGACGTATTATCCCATTGAGTATGACCCTGTTACCCGGGAACACAACACCGGACAGGTCATCTTCCAGATAACCGGTCAGCCTCTCCGGCTGTGCACCGCCCCTCAGGCCCTCCGGTGACTCCTGTATCTCGATCTTCTGAGTGTCCACGTATATACTCCTCTCGTCCTGGAGTATGAATTGCGCGGTCGCCTTGTTGCAAGAGCCGTCCGTGCTGCTGCACATAGCCGGCTTGCGCATCCTCATCCTGTGCTGGTCCATCCACATCTCCGCGTCACATTTCGCACATTTGAACAATGCCTTCGTCATCCTCGGTTTCACGGGCGTGACCTTTCTGACCAACCCATCTATGGACACGAACCTGCGGAGGTGTTCCTGTCTGAGATTCCTTATCTCAACGCGGCTGTCCCTCGGTATCTCTGTAAGCCTAAGATTCACCTCGCCCTTCTGGTCCCATGCGGGCGGCATCAGGCTCTTTATCACCTTGCGGCCGAGGGCGAGACATTTATCGGGGCGGTCCATGACGAACATCGCGAGATCGGGATCGTACTCATCGATGTCGTTGTAAGAAACGAAGATGCTCCTCCTGTCCGGGTAGCTGTCCGCGACCTCGGTTATCCTGAGCTGATATTTTTTAGTAAGGATGTTCTCCCATCCTGCGAGCACCTCTTCGTCCTTGAAGTTCATTGTTACCCCCGCCGTACACGCTCAGTAGGTATTTGAAGTGACCGCTCACATTATTTTGGACAGGTCGGACGACCTGCATTCGTCGTCCACCCACCATTCCCATCCGCCCCTTTCCGCCGATACCTCGCCTTTCACGAACCCCGCCTGCTTCAGCTTCGTCAGCGTTTTCGCGAAGTCGTCCGGGCACCGGTAGTTGAACTGCTCCTCCAAGCGGCTCTCTATCTCATATGTCGTCAGCCGATCGTTACCGAACACCAGCCAAACGACGCGTATGATATCTCCGAGCATCATACCTTCATTAAGCGCGACGTTAATAAAACTGTTCACTTTCACAATGCCTCTGTGAAGCGTCCGTGGTTTCCGTGCTCGTATCGTATAATGTGCCGAATATCCGCCTTATTCTCTCTAAAACCTATTAGAAATCTATAAACATCGTTAATCAATAGAAACTATTTAATATTATATTCTGATTTTCTTACGAAAAAATCGTATATGCTTTCGAGGGATAAAATATGTTAATAAGATTCAAAGTAGGGAACTTCCTGTCCTTCGATGAGACGCAGGAACTTTCAATGATAAGGGGGAGCACTCACGGCCATCCGGACCATGTATGCGGCATCGACGGTCTGGGGCTTCTGAAGGTCTCCGCCGTATATGGGGCCAATGCGTCCGGTAAATCCAATCTTGTGAAGGCGATAGGCGAGTCCAGGAACATGATCCTCTTGGGAGAGATGATACGCTCCGACAGATATTTCAGACCGAAGCTGGGGAACAAGGATTTGAACTCATATTTTGAATTCGAATTTGAGATAGACTCTACCTTTTATTCCTACGGATTCGAAGTGCTTCTCTCAAAACAGAGAGTGATCTCGGAGTGGCTGTATGAGCTTTCGGAACAGAACAGGATCATCTTCCAGAGAACTGGGAACGTGATCACGCATGAGTTCGAGAATGATGACAAGACGCGTATGGACATATATGTAGAAGACATGGAGGAAGCGTCCGCTACATTGTTCCTAACGGAAATGAGCAGAAAGATGCGTGTGAATGAGAAGAAGCTATCGATCTTCTCGAAGATATCCGATTGGTTCAGATATCGTCTCCATGTCATATCACCCGGCAGGTCTCTGACCGTCACTGGAGGAGAGGATCTGAATAGAGCGGCCGAACTTATGGCATCCTTCGGTACGGGGATCATGGAGATCGGATACTCCAAAGCGGATGAAAATGAGGAGATTTTTCCGAACGGGTTCCTTACGAAAATTCATGAGGAACTCATCAGAAAAAGGAATAAGAGAGTTCCGAACGACAAATGTGGAGTCACTTTGGACATGGGCCGAGGGAGGTACAGAATCTCTCTCTCGGAGAACGACGAGATTGTAATCGAGCGCATGTTCTTCCTGCATAAGAGCTCGAACGCACGCTTCGAGCTCCATGAAGAATCGGATGGTACGAGACGCCTATACGATCTAATCTCTGTACTCTTGAACCCGGCGGACAGCCTCACGTATGTGATGGACGAACTCGATCTGAGACTTCACCCAAATCTCACGTACAAATTCATCGAAAGGTTCTTCGAAAGGATGAGAGGACGGAACAATCAACTGATATTCACGGTACACGAGTCTTCGCTGATGGACTTTAAACTACTGAGGCGCGACGAGATATGGTTCATTGAAAAGGGAGAGGAAGAGAGCTCAATTCTGTACTCTTTGGAAGAATTCAACGAAAGGACAGACAAGAGGATAGACAAGGCTTATCTTGAGGGGAGATACGGAGGCGTCCCGATATTCTCTACTGTGTTCCCGTGCAGGGAGGATAAATGAGACGGGTAAGCGAGAGTTTCGATCGCGGACGTAATTCCGGTGGCCGAGAACCGAACCGACGGTTCATACTGGTCTTCGAGGGCTACCGCACCGAGGTGGAATATTTCAAAGGTGTCGGCCGGAACAGAGATTACGTGGGAATACCGTCATCACTTGTCGATGTCTGCGTTCTTTCGCGGCTCCCTCAGCATTCGGGCCACAGTGATCCGTTCCGACTGCTGGACCTGCTTGACGGTTACATGGACCTTCTGAGGACCGGAAGATACGTTCCGGAACTGTTCGTGAACATGTTCCTTAGCTCTATAGAACCGGGAACGGAGTACGAAGCGACTCTTGCGGAGACAGCGGTGTCAGAACTTCGCGGCATCTCCGACACAGACGGGCGGATAATGGACCTTCCCGGTGCTTTTGATATTTGCAACAGATTATACTCGGAACTGCTCGGACCTGATCGAAAGATCACAGAATTGGATGAACCCGTCGACTTCATCGACGGGCGCGATGTCGTTTGTGTGATAATAGATCGGGACAGAGAGAACAGATCATCCTCAAAATGCGGCGACTTCATATCACGCTGCAATGAGAGCGGTTATCTCCCTTTCATGACGAATCCTTGCTTTGAGATGTGGCTTCTCCTTCATTTTGAAGAGGCCCTCCACATAGATAGGAAAGACCTCCTGTCCGATCGGAAGGAGGACGGCAAAAGATATACGGAACGGATGCTTGATGATATTCTGCTGAGATTCGATCCTGATGCTGGTTATGATAAAACATGTCTGGACTTCGGCAGGTTCATGCACAGGATCGACGATGCGATATACAACGAGAAAATGTTCTGCCATGACATTAAGTGCATAAGGTCCGAGGTCGGGTCGAACATCGGTTCATTGATGGAGATGATGAGGCGTCGGTCATAACGCCATACGGCGTCATCGTTCCAATGACCTGAGGTATTCGTTCTGTATACTGACGACCTCGGAACTGTCCCTCGCCTTCGAATAATCGTTCAGCATCTCGCCGTTGATCCTTATGAACTCCGGACCCCAGTTGAACCTCTGGACGATACCGGCCGCTTGTTCCGCGTCCCCGAGTATCATCAGCGAAGCTATGGTCGCCTCGGCGCTGTTCAGCTCCATCGGCCTTCCCCAGTTGACGGGGTTCGCGGCGATGAGGAACGGAAGGGAGCGCTCCCTCATCCCTTTGAGTCTCGGGAACCCGTCGATGTTCGTCCATGTCAGGTCCATGATCACTAATCCTTTCTCAGCATATGGGCGGTCCGCGGGAGAGAGCGCCTGTTCCGCGAACGGCGACAATATCACGGAACCTTTCGGTATCGACCGTATATCCGTATCTTTGGCGAGACCGAACTTTATCATGCGTTTCGCGGTGCACTTCCTCGGGTCGCATTGGCATTTATCGTGAACGAGCACGTTTATCATTTCAGATTACCAGCTTATCGAGGTCCTCCGGTGAAGAGAATGCCTCCGTTACCCATATCCTTACCCTCTCGATGAGGTCTATGTAGCACGCCGCGAGCGATGCGTCGTCCGTGGCCTTGAAATCCGCCCTCGACCCGAAGTCCTTCAATATCTGCTTCCCCTTGAACGGTATAACTTCGTGTATACGGTCGTACGTCGCCTTCTGCAGGAATACGACATAATCGTAAGGTATCATGTTGTTGGCGTTGAAGTCCTTGGACGTCGCCCTCCTTACATCATAACCGTTCTGGTACATCACGGCGACGAGTTCGCAATCAACGCAATCATACTTCGGTCCGGCGCTGCGTACCTCGTAGACATCAGCGTGCATCTCCGTCAGAAAATATTCGGCTATCTGCGACTGAAGGTCGTTGACCTCGTCCACGAACAGCACGGACGTCCTTTTCTCGTCCTTCTTGAACTTCTTCCCGCGCATCTTATCGAACCACGAATCGTTCACCACGATTAAACACTTTCTCGACGGACATCCTGCAAAACGATTATTATGTCGGCGGATGATAGTCGGACGCCACGATGATGATCGTTTCAGAGCTGATCATGATGATAGACGGGCGAGCTGAGTGGCCTTTGTCAGCATGTGAAGGAAAAATTCGATCGAAAGGAGTTTTTACGGAACGGCGCATGAAGGCACCGGTCCGCGGGAACAACTATCGCCTTCTCATTCGTCAAGCATCAGCTTCTTTTTCTTTCTCAGCTGTCCTATCTGTTCCTGCGCTATCTGCTCGGTGCTCTTTTCAGGGGTCGGCTGATCTTCCGGCAGTGTACCGCCGGCCCGTGCGATCGCTCCTCTTACCTCTTGGCCGACGACGTTGTGCGCATGATCCGCACCATGACGAGTGGATATCTTCTCTTTTTTTATCTTCTCATCAGCAAGTGTTATTCGGAAAAGATTGGCCGCAAGTTCGTTGCTGTTCATATGATCCAGTATCTTCTCGTTGGGCCTCAATCCCTTGCGCTTATGGATGTCCTTTACTGTTTCCCCACCGTATAGCCCCATGTATCCTGCGTTCTGGAACTGAGCATATTCTTCCTCGGTGATCACACCGGTCCTGTGCGCCGTTTCTGCGAGCATCTGATTCCACTGTTTGATATCGCCGCGTATGACCAGTCGCTTGTTGTCCTCATCGAGCTGTTCGAAATAATCCTGAGTCTCCTGCCTGCGCGTCTGTATCGCAAAGTACGTCTGTCCCAGCGCGATCGCTTCCTTTCGCGGATCGCCGTTCTGAACTATTAGGTAACAAGCGTAGCGGGAAAGCTTGTGATCGGTCACCATCCTTTTCGCTCCGCTACCGTGCTCCACCAATTTACCGACCTCAGCAAATTGGTCGTTGACATTGAATCCGCTATTCCGACAAGCTATCATGGCCCTATCGATCACTTTAGAAAAATTTTGCCACTTTGTGTATTCCAAAGCGAGTGCGAGTTCCCTTGCAAGCCAATACTCGACACCGTTCTCATCACGGTGTTTTATTTTCTCAAAGCTCTTGTATTCATATGCCCGCAGATCGCTCATTCCTCATCACTTCGCTATCGTGCGGATTCTTTGCTCGGATATAAACAATTCTTTGACGTTCATGTATGTTGTGTGAACCGTCGAAGAAGACGCGGAGACCGCATACGGAGAAAAACAATGCCTGAGATGTTTTTACGAACGGCGCGCAAAGACGCCGTTCCTTTTTTCGTTCGCATCTTCGATCGAGCGGATCACTTCCTGAGGAAGAAGAACCACGCCGCGATGGCGAGCCACGACGGTCGCTGTGCTCAGACTTCCGCCATCACCGGGTACGGCGGTCACAATCAGTGCGAGCGGTTGTGCGGCGGATGCCGCTCCGTTGCTCGCGGTCACCGTGAACGAATAGCTGCTGGTGACTGTTGATGAGTCTGTTGTGATCACACCGGTTGACAAATTGATCAAAACGCCCGCCGGTACTGTGCCGGTCAGCGAATATGTCATCACCGCAGGGGGTCGGGGGCGAATTATTGCATTCCGATGCGCAACAGCGCCCATACGGAAGGTCCGCAAGAAAAATGTCTGCGTCAGAAAGGTTTTAGATTGATATCGAGATTGTCGTCGCATGTGGCCCGTTCTTCAGGTTGCGCTGGACCTCATGCACCTCAGGCGAAGCTTAGAGATAGCTCACGAATCCGTTGACGGAGGTGCCGACTGGATAGAGGTCGGGACGCCTCTGATAAAGAGCGAGGGCTCCGAGGCTATCAGAGCGCTCAGGCGCGAGTTCCCCGGAAGGAAGATGATCGCTGACACCAAGACGATGGATGTCGGCGCTTTCGAGGTCGAGATAGCTGCGAAGGCCGGCGCTGACGTCATCACGGTCATGGGACTGGCCGACGACTCCACTGTCTCGGAAGCTGTGATGGCCGCCAGAAAGTACGGCGCGGAGATCATGATCGACATGCTGAACGTTCCCGATATTCTGGAACGTTCCGTCGCCGTTGAGAAATTGGGCGTCTCGTACATATGCCTGCATCTCGGGATAGATCAGCAGATGCGCGGAGAGGGCGCGTCGGCAGGTCTTCTGAGGGATGTCGTCTCTGCCGCATCGATACCTGTCGCTGTCGCCGGCGGGATAACCGCGGAGACCGTCGGAACGTATGTTGAGGCGGGAGCATCCATAGTCATCGTCGGCGGCGGGATAATCAAGACGAGCGACATAACCGGCGCCGCTAAGAACATGAAAAAGGCCATGTCCGGAGTTAAGATAAGTGGTGACCTCGCCAAGAAATACGGTGAATCGGAACTGTTCGAGGCGTTCTCGCGCGTCTCCACACCGAACGTATCGGATGCATATCACAAACAGGGCGTGGTCAGGGGTCTGACCCCTCATCTCCTGCCGGGACAGAAGATGGTCGGTCGAGCACTCACCGTGCAGACCGCCAACGGTGATTGGGCGAAACCGGTGGAGGCGATAGACAGGGCGAAGGAGGGGGACGTTATCGTGATCTCCGTCGGAGGAGGGGACGTCGCCGTCTGGGGCGAGCTCGCGAGCGAGTCGGCCGCCGTCATGGGGGTAAAGGGCGTCGTCATAGACGGTGCCATACGCGACATCGACGACATACGCGCATCCGGGTTCCCGTCCTTCTCGAAGCATGTGGTCCCTAACGCCGGCGAGCCAAAGGGATACGGCGGCATCGGCATCGAGATAACGATATGTAATCAGACCGTCAGGATGGGCGACTGGATCATAGGCGATGAGAACGGACTGATCGTCGTTCCAAAGGAACATGCGGTCGAGGTCGCCAACAGGTCGCTCGATGTCAGGGAGCGAGAGAACAGGACGCGTGAGGAGATACGCAGAGGTTCCACTCTGTCCAAGGTGAACGAGCTTGAGAAATGGGAACCGGTGAAATAGCCGCTCGTCCGATCTTTCTGATCTGTATCTTGGCCGATCGCAAACTAACTGTATGAGAAAATAAAAATTGATGCGGCGGTCTCCCGCCGTAATTCGTTTACTCCTGGTTCTCAACGGTCCGCGGGTTCTGAGCGAGACTGTTCGTCTGCTGTATCTCGGCGTCCATGAGCTTGTCGATGTTCTCCATCTGCTTGCGGATCTCCTCGACCTTCGGTATGGGACCGAGTATCGCGTCCGGGTCGCCGAGACCCGACTGTATGTCCTTGATGTCCGCTATCGACCTCTCGGGTATGGTCGCCGCGTTACCGAGGTACTGCGACACACCCTCCACGATCTTGGTCAGCTCGATCGGGAAGAAGAACTTGGTGGATTCGCCCTCACCGACACTCTTGAGCGTCTCCATGGACAGTACCGCCATCGCCTTCGAATCGAGCGCCGCTGCGCCCACCGACATTATGCGGAGCCTCTGTGCGTCTCCCTGCCCTTCCAGGATGACCGCTAACCTCTTACCCTCGGCCTCGAGGATCATCGACTGCCTCAGACCCTCCGCCTCGAGTATCCTCGACTTCTTCTTACCCTCGGCCTCGAGGATGGCGGCACGCTTCAGACCGTCCGCCTGAAGGATGGCGGCACGCCTCTTCCTCTCGGATGATGTCTGCTCCTCCATCGCCTCCTTGACCCTCTTCGCCGGGTCCAGTTCCCTTATCTCGACGTTCTCGACCTTCACACCCCACTTGTCGGTGTTCTCGTCGAGTATGTCGCGGAGCTGCAGGTTTATCCTCTCCCTGTTCGACAGTATGTCGTCCAGCTCCATCTCTCCCACCACGGACCTGAGCGTGGTCTGCGCCAGATAGATCGTCGCCATCCTGTAATCGGTAACCTCGAAGAACGCGTTCTTCGGGTCGGTCACCTTGATGTATATTATCGCGTCGACGTTCACGGGCGAGTTGTCCCTGGTGATGACCTCCTGACTGGGGACATCTAGCACCTGCGTACGGAGGTCCAGCTTCACCACGTTGTTTATCAGCGGGCACACCATGTTCAGACCCTGGTTCAAAACTCTTATGTACTTACCCAGGCGCATGTATATCGCCTGCTCGTACGGCTGTACTATCTTGACCCCGCTTATCACCACCGCCAATGTCACGACTATGGCGAGGAAAGCGAGTATCGGTATCAAATCGTCCATTTCTTTCTCCTCCTTTATTTACGGATCACGGTCACATGGACGCCTTCGCTTTTGATCACTTTCACTTCCGTGCCCGCCTCTATGGGCTCGGAGGATGTGGCGCTCCACGTGTCCGTTCCTATCCTTACTTTGCCTTTTATGCTCTCAGGTACCGTCCTTACCGTCACCACTCCCTCTCTTCCGATGAGGGTCTCGGTGATGGTCGTGGTCGGAGGCTCGGGCGTCCCGAGCATCTGATACAGTCTGACCGTGCCCACCGTCACGGGTATCGCCACCGCCACCGCCAGGATCGGCGAGAATTTGCTCATCAGGAAATCCGGATAGAAATAACCGATTATTCCCAATATCACAAGCACGGTGCCGGGTATCAGCAGGAAAACACCGGGCGACATCGCCTCGGCTATCAGCAGTACCGCCCCGGCGATTATGAATATTATCGCTAATGTCTCTACGTCAACCATCTTGTCCACCTTTTTTCAAAGTCTGCCCGCCATCTTGTTGAGGCGGGCGATCCTCTCCTGTATCGGAGGGTGCGTGCTGAACAGCGACGCGCCTCCCTTCTTCCTTCCGCCGAACGGGTTCGCGATCCACATGTGCGCGCTCGACGGGTTCTCGTTCTTGAGCGGGTTCGCTATGTTACCGCCCTCCAGCTTGTTCAGTGCGCTCGCCAGCGACAGCGGGTCGTTGGTCATCCTCGCACCGGCCTCGTCCGCCTTGTACTCCCTTCCCCTCGATATCCCGAGCTGTATGAGCATCGCGGCTATCGGTATGGTGAGGTACGCAAGGAACATTATGGCCATGGTCGCCATGTCCCTGGACCTTCCGAATGATGCGAACAATGCGAATCTTGCCAATATCGATACCGCGCCTGCGATCGTCGCCGCGATGCTCATTATCAGAACGTCACGGTTCTTGACATGCGCGAGCTCGTGCGCCATCACGCCTTTCAGCTCATTGTCGTTCAAAAGGTTCAGAAGCCCCGTCGTGGCCACCACCGCAGCGTTCTTCGGCCCCCTTCCGGTGGCGAATGCGTTAGGTGTCGGCGAATTCGTTATACCAACCTGCGGCATCGGCAGCTTCGCATGCATCGCAAGACCTTCCACTATCCCGTAAAGGCGGGGGTTCTCGTTCCTTGTTATTATCTTGACCTTATGTGCCCTCAGGACTATGCTCTTCGAGAAAAAGAACGAGAACAAGTTGATTATCACCGCAAGTGCAATGAACATTCCCATTACCAGCATCAGGCTGTCCGTCGTTCCGTCGAAGAAGAAGTACCACAGGACCGCGCCTATACCCATGAACAAAAGCGTCAGCGCCATGAACAGCGCCATGGTCCTTATCACGTAACCCATCTGTTTCCCTCCTAGCTAATTAAAGAAAGCTATTGCGTTTCTGTATTTAGAATTGACCCGAGAATGCCTCACACATCGAACTGTATTTCGGTGCCGACGTAGAAGTCCCCCACCGCGCTCAGTCCTAGTCTCTCTCTGAGGCGCGTCTTCTGTATCTGTCCTGAACAGTGGTTCAGGTACAGCGATGACACTCCTTTTTCCTTGAACATCTCGGCGATCGCATACAGCTCGTTCTTCTTTTTGTCTACGAGGTGCAGTCCGCCGACGATCCCGGATACTTTCCTTCCTACTGCTGTTTCCGTGAGTTCCATCGCCGCGACCGGCCCGCAATGACAGCATCCGCAGAGCATGACCGGGCCGTTCACGGTCATCAGGACCAACATGTTCTCGTCGACACCGTCGGGCGGCGTCGCCGTGAGGAATAGGTTCTTGCTGAGCTGTGTCCATCTCGATTCATAACGGAGGTTCATCTTCGCTGCCGTCTCCTCCGGTATGTTCCGGAGTCCTGTCCTGCTTATCGGTATGCCCAGGAGCTTGACGACCTTCACGTGCTCAGCGTCCGGCGTGACGATGACCTCTATGCTCTCCTCCCTTCTCTCCAGGAACGCCTCGAGCCCGCCGACGTGGTCGATGTGCATGTGCGATATGACAACACGATCTATGGTGCCTACGTCCACTTCCATGTAGTCGAGGTTGTGCATCAGATACGAACCCCGACGGCCGGTGCCGAAGAGTGTGCGTTCACCGTCAACGTCGACCAGTATCGCCAGGCCCCTGGCGCCTATCATCGGGGTCTCCGGGAGAGCCCCCTCATCGTAGACGCTGAGCACCTTTGCCTTCATACGGTACCGTAATGTGAGCGCATGTAAAACATTATCTCTCAGCCCCTGCGCTTCATCTCCATCGCCTCCTCGTACAGCGAAACGTAGGCGTCTATCGACCTCTGCATCGTGTACTCCTCAGCCGTTCTTCTGGCGCCGGCGGCGACGGCGGGACCGGCGGCGAGGCATTTTCTTATCGCCGACGCACATCCGTCCACCGATGCGTCGTACAGGAACCCATTCTCCCCGTCCTCGATGAAATCCGCGAACGCCCTTCCGTCCGGGCACGCCACCGGGAGGCCGCATGCCATTGCGTTCATTATAGCCAGACACTGCGCCTCGTATATGGACGACGAGACAGCGATATCAGCGGCCGCATAATGCAGCGGAAGTTCCTCTTCGCTCACGAACCCCGTGAATATCACGCGGTCGCTGACCCCCAATGATTCGGCCAGGTCCTTGAGCTCCTTTTCGATCGCCCCTCTGCCCACTATCATGAGCACCGCATCGTCCACGCCCGCGAACGCCTTGATGAGTACGTCCAAACACTTCTCGGGGCACAGACGGCCGACGTGTATCGCCGTCTTCCTTTCGCCTATCCCGTACCTGTCCCTTATCCGGCGGCCGTCCAGACCCGGTCTGAACCGCTCCGTGTCTATGCCGGTGGGTATCGTCCGGATGTTGGCCCTCACTCCGTTATCTTCCAGTTCCTTGGCGATGGACGGCATCTGCGCCACCGTCACGTCCGCATTCTTGAAGAGCCGGCGGAAATACGCCCAGCCGACGTTCAGCGCGAACTTCGGGTCAATTGGGGAATAATCGTCCAGGAAACTCCACATCGGGGTGTGGAACGTCACGATGACCGGTTTCTTCAGTATCTTCCCGGACGTCACCCCGCGGACCGCCATGAACGCGAACCCGTGGACGTTTATCACATCCGCATCCATCTCCTTCAATTTGAGAAGAGTGTCCGACGGAAATATCGGAAGATAGTAACCGGCGAACGTCCCGAAGGATTTGGCGGGTATGTAATGAACGCCGTCGATCCTGTTATCCTTACCGGGGTCCGGCGCAATGAGAAGTACCTCGTGACCTCTGTCCTCCAGTCCTTTCTTTAGGGCGTCTATGGCGTCCACCACTCCGTCCTTCATCGGATAGTGGGCGTCGACGAGCATGGCCACCTTCATGCCGTCTGGTATCTCCGCGGCGCCTTTAATCTTTATCGGCGGCGTGTGAACAATGAATCGGGAGTGTCGGCGCCGATCCTCCATGCGGTCTCCGCGGACATCTCGCCGCTCGACAGCATCCCCAGCACTTTCTTTGGAACCGTATTGACGCTCATGACCGCTCCCGGTCGTTCCGGGTCGTCTATGTAGTCCGTCTCAAGCATGAAACGGTCGCTTTTCGACAGTGCCTCGCGGACCGTCTTCCGCGAGGCGGGTATAGACGGCATGACGCCGCTGTTCTCCGCTTCGAGAACAAGCGGCGGCGAGAAATGTTTTATCACCATTCCGGGGTCCAGTGATGATGATCCTGCCATCTCCGAAAGTTCCGCCATCAGCTCCGGTGATCCGGATTCGCTGTGTATCATGACCGGGCAGCCGTTCGCCGACGCCAGCTCCATGCCGTACACGAGGATGCGGTTCGATGCCTCCACTATCTCATTCGGGACCGGAAAATGTGGTCTGCCGATCTCGCCGATCACATCCGCCCTCCCCTCCGCGACGAGGTCCGCTGCTATTCTCATGCCGTCCCTCATTATCGCTTCCGCTCTCTCAAGACCGAGACGCTCGGCCAGTGGAAGGAGGAGGACGGGGTACGGCCCAACGGCCACGTTGATCTTCAGTTCGGTGAGTTCTCTGCCCCTCTCGGCCATCGACAGCGTTATGCCGTACGATCTTCGAAAGTCGTCCGCGCACGATATCTGAACGTCCTTGTAGGGAAGCGTCACCAGCGTGAGACCGGTGCCTCCGGCCGCTTCGAACTCCTTGAGCGCCTCGATGTTGCGGCCCCTCGGGTCCAGATGGATGTGGTTGTCGTATACCGGAACATCTTTCACGCCGTGAACAACGCTGACAATGTAATTATATGTTGTTCGGCGGTACACATGCGATGGACCAGAACTCCAGATTCCTGCTGAAGGCATTCAGAAGATATTACAAGAGCAACGCCCCGGTCATGCCGGAACGTTTCGGCCGCAGGGAGTTCGGATTCATGTTCTTCGACCGGACGTTCGTGCAGCGGCACATGGGGTTCGCGAGAACGGACGATGTTAGAAGGTTCCTGATAGCGCAGGTTCCGTCGCACTGTTACTATTCCACCGCCTACTACCGGGACCCGGCCGCACCGACGATGGAAGAGAAGACGTGGCTGGGCGCTGACCTTATATTCGATCTTGATGCGGACCACCTGAAAGGTGCCGAGAAGATGACGTACTCCGAGATGCTGGCACAGATCAAGGTTGAGATGATGAACCTTGTCGATTCATTCATATGCGGCGACCTTGGTTTCAGTGACGATGATGTGAGGATCGTCTTCTCCGGCGGGAGAGGGTACCATGCGCACGTCTCGTCCCCGAAGGTCCTGACGCTCGGGTCCCCCGAACGAAGGGAGATAGTGGACTACGTGACGTCAAAGGGGCTGAGCCTCGACTGGGCGTTCCCGATGAAGGGTACGGTAATGTCATCCGTAATGCTCGGCGGACGGGAACGGTCCAATGTCACGCTCGACCGGCTCGTACCGGGGAGCGACTCCGGCGGATGGAGGCTGAGAATGAGGAACGGTCTCGCGACGGTCATCGACGATATCGTGTCGATAGATGTCAAGGACGTCAAAGGAAGATACCCGAGCGTCGGAAAGACCGCTGACAAGACACTTACGGGCGTCCGTAACGATCTTGCGTCGTCAAAGAACTCCGTCTTCGACCGTGACACGATGGCCGCCCTCACGAAGAAGAGCCAAGAGATCTTGCTGAAGATCATGTCCGAGGACGTGGTCCCGTCGCTGGCGGGGGAGGTGGACGAACCCGTCACAGCTGATGTGAAAAGACTGATCCGCCTTCCGGGCTCCGTTCACGGGAAGAGCGGATTACGCGTGACACCTCTCACACGCGACGAACTGACGGACTTCGACCCGCTCATGAACGCCGTCCCCAAGGAATATTCAAGAGACTCCGTCAAGATAACGATGAAACGCGATTCCGAGATAACGATCCTGGGAGAGCGAATGGTGCTGAAGGGCGAAACGGAAGTTCCGGAATACGCGGCTGTATTCCTGGTAGGGCGAAAGATGGCCGACATAGGCCACGGTGCACAGATCATGGACCCCTGATGCAGCAGCATGTGGTCTTCTCGATCACTTTCATCCCTTTACTGATGGCCCATGACACCGTTCCGCGGGACGGATTCGCGATCCTTCTGACGCCTGCCTCTATGCATTTTTTCTCTATACCGCGGTAGACGCGCGGCCGCATGCACCCGAGCGTGACCTCCAGTCCCATATCGATCAGCAGGGATACCGCATCGAGTATAGCATCCTCCGAGATCAGATCGTACTCGGTCATCGTTCCCTTGGTCGGTATCAACGATAGCGCCACCACCTCCCTCAGACCTTTGCTCTTGACCAGCTCAGCGGACCTCAGAAGATCGTCGATACCGAATCCGGCGGTAAGGTGGGCCACCGGCCTGCCACCGGCGGACATTATGTTATCCAGCATCTCCGAGTATGCCTCCGGCGGAACGTTCAGCCGCAGAATGTTCTTTATGATCGCCGGGTCCTGATGGATGTCCACGGAGAACGCATCGACGCCCGCAGCAACGAGACGGGCGGCATCCGCCTTGTTTATGAAGCCTGTATGGACGTTCACCTTCAGACCGGCGTCGACGGCGCGTCTGATGTCGTCGACGGCCCCCATTATCGGAACTGATCCGTTCACGTCACAGCCGCCGCTGATCAGCATGCCGGACATCCCTAACGATATTACATCATCCGTTAGGTACATCAGGTCCCCCGGGTCGGAGACATCCGCCATGTTACGGAGGTGCGAGCCTTTGCAGTGCTCGCACATCTGATCGCACTTCTTTCCCGTCAAGGAGACGGAAGGAAATAAATTTCCCGGTAAATACACTGTCAATTCGTCGTCGATGTCGCTCATTTAGGTACCTAACGACCAAAAGCTTTATTCAATAGATATAATTCATCGTCTCGGTAGTTGCAATGAAGGGTTTCCGAATAAAAGGTTCCTACAAGGACACAAGAAAGAGACAGGATTTCACCATCGAGGTGGCGGCCGAGAACGAGGAAGCCGCGAGAGAGAAGATCCTCTCCAACCTGGGCAGCAGACACAAGCTCAAGAGATGGGAGATAACCATCGACGAGCTGGTTGAGCTTGCGCCGGGGGACATAACCGATCGCCTCGTTGAGTACGAGGTCGGTGAGAAATGATGAACGATGATGAGCTGCGACAGGCACTTTCCGTGCTTGATGTGTACAAGACGCAGCTTGATGCGTTAGCGCAGCAGGCGCAGATATTTCAGATATCCCTGGAAGAGTCCATCAAGGCCAGAGAGTCCATGAAGGCGCTCCTGGACGCGAAAGAGGGCGATGAGATACTCATATCCGTCGGCGGTGCATCGTTCGTTCCCGCAAAGGCCACCGGAGAGAAGAAGGCGATAGTCGGCATCGGGAGCAGGATATCCATCGAGAAGAACCTCGATGACGCCGTGGCGTACATGGGTGACACCGTGAAGGAGATATCCGAGGCACTGAAGAAGGCCAGTGAATCCATCAATGAGATGGAGACGAACGCCAGGAACCTCTCTTTGACGGTACAGCAGGAATATCAGAGAAGACAGCAGTGAGCTCACATGTTCGACTCCCTCAAAGGTAAGTTCAAGAATATTTTCAAAAAAGAACAGACCGAGGGGGACCGAGCCGAGGACGAACGTCCGAAGGAGATAGCCGAGCCGAAGGAGACGGCCAAACCAAAAGAGGTCGTTAAGCCCAGGGAGGCCGTCAAACCGAAGGAGAAGGCACGTCAGGATGACCGATGTTTCGATGATGACGATTTCGAGTTCGGAGACGACCTCATAGAGGACGACGGGACTGAGGACGATCTGGAGGACGAGGACGTTCCGAATGATGAGCCTGAGGTCATTCCGGTCAGAGAGCCGGCACCTCCGGTGAGGGTTGCTCCGCCGGAACCGATCAAGAGTGTGCCTGCAGACATTCCAGTAAAGATCGATGATACGCGTAAGGATGACATCGAGGATGATATGGAGGGCGAGGACGTCCCGGATGATGAGCCTGAGGTCATTCCGGTCAGAGAGCCGCCGGCACCTCCGGTGAGGGCTGCTCCGCCGGAACCTGTGAAGAGCGCGCCCGCGGTCCATGAGGAGCCTGTCGCCGTTGCCCGGCCGGAACCCGTCACACGTACGGAACCCGTTGTGCGTGATGAGCCGAAGGCCGCCGAAGAGGACAAACTCTCTAAGAAGGAAAGGATAAAGCTCGCCAAACTGGCCGCGAAGGATAAGAAGGCCGCGGCCAAACAGGAGAGGATCGCTGCTAAAGAGGGGCGTATCGCCGCCAAGGAGGCGGAGAGACATGAAAGTAAGCAAGAAGACGGACATGACGACAATGAGTTCGTCGGCGACCACGGCAAAAAGATAAAGGAGAGTGCCCTCGACGGCCTCCTCTGGGAATTGGAGGTCGCTCTTATGGAGGCGGATGTCGCACTCCCGGTGGTCGAGGAGATAATCAGAGGAGTGAAGGACGACCTTACCGGAAAAAGACATACACGCGACCATACGCTGGGCGAGGTCGTGGAGCTCTCCGTCAAGGATTCCATATCCCGGATACTGAAGATAAACGAGTTCGATTTCGACGCCTGGCTCAACACTAGATCAAGACCTGCGGTCGTGATGTTCGTCGGTATCAACGGCACCGGAAAGACGACCTCGATCGCGAAGATCGCCAACCGTCTGATGAACGGCGGAAGGACCGTCGTACTCGCTGCGGCCGATACGTTCAGGGCGGGCGCGATAGAGCAGCTGACGATACACTCCGAGAGGCTCGGATGTAAGATAGTGAAGCACGCCGCGGACGCCGATCCGGCGGCGGTCGCCTTCGATGCGATCGAACATGCGAAGGCGAAGAGAAAGGATGTCGTCCTGGTGGACACCGCCGGACGCATGCAGACCAACAGCAATCTCATGGACGAGATGAAGAAGATAAGAAAGGTCGCGAAACCCGACCTTGTCATGTTCGTCGGTGATTCCCTCGCCGGTAACGATGCGGTCGAGCAGGCGAAGGCGTTCGACGCGGCTGTGGGCGTCGACGCGATAATGCTCACGAAGATAGATGCCGACTCCAAGGGTGGTGCGGCACTCTCGATCGCTCACACGATCGGCAAACCGATAGCGTTCGTCTCCAACGGCCAGGAATACGACCGATTGGTCAAGTTCAGCGCCAAATGGATGATGGACCGCCTTTTCGAAGATTAGACGCAGAGCTTGTGGAACAGCGTCGCGAATACTTTTGCGTCCGTCATCAGATTGTTGAGATCGCAATATTCATTCGGTTGGTGCAGCGACCCGCCGCCGCATTGCCACACGTACGCGTTGTAGCCGGCCAGCCTGCAGAAGTTCGCGCACGTCCCGCCGCCGACGCCGACCGTCTCCGGGTCCGCCCCTATCACCGACGATATGGATCCGCGCAGTGCCTCGAACTCCGCGCAGCGGATGTCCGACGGTTTCCCGGACCTTGTCCTCTGCTCCACGGAGACTGTTATCTTTGCACCGGTCCTCTTCTCCCATTCCGCGCCGAGCTCCTTCGCGAACACGACGAGATCGTCGGGATCGTACATCGGCAACAGACGGATGTCCAACCAGAACTCGTGATAACCGGGTATCGTGTTCACGTTGCCCACGGTCGCTATGCTCTTGGTGGGCTCGAATGTCGATGACGATGGTCTGAAGATCGGGTCGCTGTCCGGGTACTTCCTCTCCAGTTCGTCCAATACGCTGACGAGCATCTTCGTGCTTACTCTGTAAGCGTTCAGCCCGTTGTGCGGCGTCGACCCATGTGTCTGCTTTCCCTCCACGGCGAACTTCAGCCATATCAGATGTTTCTCGGCGACCTCCACCATCGTTCCGCCGGGAACCCCCCAGTCCGGGACGATGAACACGTCCTCCGGTTCGAAGAGGCCGGCGTTCACAAGATGCTCGATACCCATGGCGCTTGTCGTCTCTTCATCCGCCACTATGGCGAGGCCTATC
>WQZJ01000002.1 GCA_009780795.1 Methanomassiliicoccaceae archaeon | reverse complement strand
TGATCGAAAGGATACTGGTAACGGGAGGTCATGTGATCACCGACCCCGCCCTTAACTACCCGTTCGGCGGGTTGAACCATAGCCCGCCGCTGTTCGACTGGTCCGTCGCGATGCTCGCATACCCGCTGACCCTGTTCGGATACTCCGTATCCGAGGCAGCAAGCGCAGCGCTCGTCTTCTCCACGGCGATCGTAGGCGCGCTGACATGCATTCCGGTATATCTCCTGGCAAGGGAGATGTTCAGCCGCAGGATCGCGATCGTCGCAGCTGCGTTCTTCGCGATATCGGCCGTCGCCATAGTGCAGACGGTGTTCTCCAACGGTACCGAGAGTGCGTACTTCGTGTTCTTCTTCGTGTTGATGACGCTGTTCCTGCTGAGAGCGGTGAAAGCGTTCAAACCCGCGGACGAAGCATCGGTGAAGAAAGCGTTCCTCGCACCGTTCAAGGATAAGGCGGTGTTCAGGAACACGCTGTTCGCGACACTGTCGCTGACGGCGCTGATGCTCTCATGGATAGGATTCCTCTCCGTGATCACGATAATCTCGTTCATAATGCTGGTCCAGGCGGTCCTCGACCGCCTTAGGGGGAAGAGCGCGATGGGCATGGTGGCGGTGTACGGTTTCGTCATGGTGGTCGCGCTCCTGATAAGTTCGCTGTATTATGCGCTGGTAATGGGGATGTACACGCTTGTGGCAGGCCCGCTGGTACTGGCGCTCCTGATAATCATAATTTCGGTTCTGGTCTCATATCACCGCGTTTGGGTGATAACGTTCCCAGTGTCACTGGCGATCGCTATAGTCACGCTTACCGCGATAGCGTTCATGGCACCGTCGCTGTACGCCGCGATGACGTCCGGTTTCTATCCGTACGCAGACGGTAAGTTCGGTTCACTGGTCGGTGCATACTCGTCGGTCACACTGTCCACGCAGGCGATATACGCCGGCGTGGTGACGATGTGGTTCGCGTTCATCGTGGCCGCATACAGGCTGTTCGACCTTCCGAAGAATGCCGATTCGAAACCTTACATGTTCATAACGATGTGGTTCGTCGCCATGCTGTACATGAGCTGGAGGAACATCGACCTCGCATACCTGGCGGCGCCGATGTACGCTATCGGTGCCGGAGTGGTCATAGTATGGGTGCTCAGACGCGTCCATATAAAGGATTACGTGGCCGCGTTCAAAGGATGCTCGCTCAGGACGATCTGGAGGAAGATACTCCGTCCGGTGCCGCTGATAACCGTCCTGGCGACGGTGTTCGTGCTGCTGATGCCGAACATGCTGTACGCGGTCGACGCAAGCATACCCAGCAATGAGAAGGCGAACTACAATGCCGACATGCACCTCGGTTCCCCGGATTCCGACAGTATAAACTATCTCGGCGCAACCAACTATTACATAAAGGACAACAACTGGAACCTCTCCACAGCGTGGGACACCTACGCCGGAAAGGATAAGGACGGAGCCCTGGTCACATGGCTCGATTACGGTGCCGAAGCCGCCGCCAAAGGTAATTTCCAAGTGGTGGCCGATCATTTCGGTAACGGCGTGTCAGCAGCATCCAATATATTACTGGGGACGCCGTCGGAGGCGATAGCGTCGATGACGGTAAGACTGATGCTCGTTGAGAGCAGGCAGTTCTGGGCGACCGCGGGTGTGGATGAGAACCTGCTGAGGATAGTCTACGACGGAAAGGTCCCGACATCCTTTGAACCGGATGTATCGAACATCGATTATGTGAGGATGAACCCGGACACGTTCGGTCCGACCGATTATGACGTGTCGGAGGAGAATGCCATGTACTTCGTGGCGTCACACTACTTGACGTCGGCATTCACCGACGGAGAGATCGCCGCGCTGTACAACAAGGTCATAGACGAGACCGGGAATAAGATAGGATACGTGGGCGTGACAGGCAGCATGCTACCGCTGTACTTCGGTGACAACAGCTTGTTCAGCACCATGGCGTACCTTAACGACTACTATCTGGACAGCAACGCCGCCCCGTCGAAATATTTCTGGGCCGGCATCCCGTACTTCGGATATTACTACTACTACAACGACATAATGTACGAGACCATGCTGTGGCGCGCGCTGGTCGGGATGTCGCTTGAGGATTACAAGGCGCTGCATAACGACCCCTCCCTCTCGTTCAGCACGCTGATGAGAGGTCTGATGCTCAGCGACGGCACCTACAAGGCGTATCCCGGATTCGGGCTCAGCAACTTCACGGTGGACGAATGGTGGGTTATGTACAACCCCGAGAACGACGCGAGCGGGGACTGGGTGCTGCTGAACGGTACGGAGGCCCAGGCGAGACAGGCGGCGGACGGCGGTCTGATCAACTATCTCGGAGGGATATCGTTCCTCAAGTACGAGGCGGACTGCGAACTGTTCGAGGGAACGGTCGTGACGCCGGACTGCACCGTATGCGCCGGCTGTGTCGCCGGTACCGGTTGCACAGAGAACAAGGTGAACGGGATGACTGTGTCGTTCTACGACCCGAACGACCCCGATGAGGAGGGGAACCCGAAGCTCATAGGCATAACGATCACCGACGAGAACGGCAGATACAGCATGATGATCCCGGTGAACGACAGCAAGGGCGACCCGAGAGACATGACCGCACTTGAGATAAGACTCCACAGCGGCTCCGTCTATGCGATGGAGGTCGTGATAGGTTCGCTCTCCGATGTGCTTGACGCGAACCCGACGATAGAGATAGTGATGGCCGACCTGGTCGGCCTGATAGTCGGTCTTCCGAGCTACACACCCGTCGAGACGGTAAGGGAGATAGAGATAAAGATGGCCGGGAGCCGCTCCGGTAAGGAGTACTCGTTCAATCCGAACGATCTGTTCGAGTTCGAACATTCGCTGGTCCCTGATGTGTATACCGTAGTGATGTCACTCAAGGGGGCGGATATCTACACCGGAACGTTCACGCTCTATTCGGGCGATATGGACGTCGGCGAGATAAACGTCAGGACTGTGGCGGTGGCCGTGACGGTAAGGGACAGGTTCAGCGCGCTGATCCCGGATGCCAGTGTCGATATAATCGACAAGAACGGCGAGATAGTGGGCTCGGCGATAACGGATGACAGAGGAGTGGCCAGGACGAACGTGGCACCCGGTAACTACACGGTGCAGCTGACGGATTACGAGTACGGCGTACCGGCTCAGACATGGATGCTCGTCTCGTCGTCCTCGACGACAATGTCGACCGCATTCACGGCGAGGCTCGGATCGGCATCCAACCTCTCCGTGATAATGGTAGAGGCGGTTGAAGTGACGATAAACGGTGTCGAGGAGGGTGATGTTATAACACTCACCAACGGCGCATACTCATGGATGGGCGCGTACACCGCCGTGGTCGTAGCAGAGAGCACCACAGCGACCGTGCACGTACCGGTCGGTGACTACGGGGACGCATCCGGATACTCGGCGACGAGGATGATACCGGGCGACCTCGGCAGGGACACGACCCTTGATGTGGAAACCGTCGGATCCTCGGTGACATTCACGACAGTGATCGATGTTGAGGTCATCACATCCGTCACCGGTGCGGCGGAAATAGAGATAACGAACAATACCAGCGCCACGTTATATGTGTCGCTGACCTCGGACATAACGTTCGCTGACTCCACAGGTCCGATCAAAGGGCTGATAGCCGTACCCGGTTCTAGCTCCGTGGTGATAGATGCCACATGGGGCACCGGGACAGACCTGGAGATCGAGATAGCGGTGTTCGATGAGCCGCATTACTCTAAGGTCAGCAAGCTCAACACGGTGAGCACATGGCTCGCCGGAGAGCAGAGGATAGACATAACGATGGTCGACACCGCCGCCAAGGACAAGGCGGCCGCAGGTGTCGTATCATTCATAAGGAGCGACGGTCTGATCATAACCATTCCGATGGGAGTGCCGGAGGACAGCAGCGTGACGACGTTCACAACGTATCTGCCGGAAGGGGATTACACCGTGTACGCGTATGCGACATCACTGGTCAAGAAGGCGTACATAGGGACGCTGACCGTCGACGGCGGCGATGCGATATCGCTGAACATAGAACTGCTGGATGCGATAATCGGAAGAGGTGAGGTCAGATACGTGGCCACAACGACGACGTCGAAGGTGGCGTTCGTGCCGGTTGTCGTTACAACGACGATAGACGGCAAGGTGCACAAAGTGATCCTTTCGACGGATGCGCTCGGCGTCTACTACATGATGATACCGAGGAACGGCGGCACAACTGTCGGAAGCAGCTATAACTCCAATACGGAACGGCTGTTCGGCCACACGCCGACGATGGATGCCAGGTTCATGG
This sequence comes from Methanomassiliicoccaceae archaeon, assembly GCA_009780795.1. Lineage (GTDB taxonomy): Archaea > Thermoplasmatota > Thermoplasmata > Methanomassiliicoccales > Methanomethylophilaceae > Methanomicula. The sequence continues at coordinate 34,714 of WQZJ01000002.1, read as the reverse complement.
CGCCGACGAACGCCGCTGTGCTGGCCAGCACAGCCAACGCCACTGACCAGACGGGCAGGAACATAACTGTCTGGCCGGTCGGTATCGAGGACACGTTCGTGATGCCCAAGACCAGTGCAGGGGGGTCGTTCGATGTGGACGATGACGGCACAACGGTGACAGTGGGCGATATGGACATCTCGATCAGTGTGGTCACCACGGGTACGGACGCGGTGTCGCAGATAGCGATAACGAACACGTCCACCGCAGACCTGTGGGTCGCGCTGCGCGCCCAGGACGACGATATGAAGCTCAGGGTGGGCGCCACGGGCACACCGGCAGGAGAGGTGATAACACGCATACTGCAGGGCGCCACGACGACCGTCAGCGCGTTCTACGATGACACCGTGTCATTCGATCCGGAGGTGCTCGTAACGGTCACGTTGCGCGTTGACGTCTCACAGATCGGTGACATATTCGACGTCACGGTGACGCAAACAGCCGAGGGAAGGGCGACGATAAACCTGGCGAACAAGACGGGCGCCACGCAGTACGTGGTCCTGCGCTCCTCGGATGTGGCATTCACGGACAGCACCGACTTCTCGAATGCGGTGAACGACTACACGAACTCCGTGCCGTCGTCCGGAAGGACGTTGCGCGCAGTGTTCGATCCGTTCGTGACAGACGTGACGATAGAGGTGACCGCATCCCCGCACGGGTCGGTCAAGGTGGACGGTATAACCGTGATAGATGACTTCGACGCGATATACAACGAGGTGGACACCTCCGAGACGGTATTGAACGCCGATCACAGCCGTGAATGGTTCATGGACCTTTACGGCACCAAGGACCTTGCCATAGACGTTAACGTGGTCATCGGTCCGGCGATGGAATTGAAGAATTACACGGACACCAAACTGTACGTGACACTCGAAGCGGAGTACGTATCGTTCAGCAACACCAGCTCCGGCGGATGGAAGGATAAATTCACAACCATCGTACCGGCGGCGAAGGATGGAGAACCGGGCACAAAGACAGTGCACTTCAGAACGGGCACGACCCCTCCGAACACTGATATAGACGTGACGGTAGTGGTCGCTGACGTAATAGTGACGGTGAACGGCGAACCCGTTAATCCGCTTGACCCGTACATGCTGATCAGGTCAGGCTCGCACGCGCTGGTCGTCGAACCGGCATCGTCCGTCGCAGGCACGGTCGGACCGTACTTCGGCGGTAATGTGACGCTGTTCGCCGGCCAGGTCGAGATAGACGCACTGGAGAAGGCGACGAATGTGATGGTATTGCACATCACGACCGAGGACAAGGACGATAAGGTCACGTTCAAGAACATGACGGTACGCGATTTCGACACGGCCAGGAACGCCACGTCCACCGATAAGAGGTACTACGTCGTTCTGGACGAGAATGATGAGTTCAGCGGTACGGTGATAGTTGAGAGCAAGGACGGGAAGCGGATAGCGTACGCAGATGTCGATGATATATCGGCGGCGTCCGAGATAGACATGTCCGAATACGGCGGAGAGAAGATAACGGTCTCCGGATACGTCGGAAGGATCGCGGACGGCGAGATGACGATAACCATGACCGCCGGTACGCTCACCGGAACGAGCGTAGTGCCGATATCGAAGGGAGAGTACGAGGCATCACTTCCAAAGATGATGGACGGCGTTGCCATTGTGTACGAGTTCAGCGCGAGGGTCAATGACCAGGCCAAGGGAGCGTTCACAGAGATATGGACGGTGCCCGACATCGAGGACATACTGAACGACGACGGCAAGGCGGTCGTGAACATGGAGGTCGGCCTTGAGCCGGTGACGTTCGCGGCGTTCGCCGTGGATGGCACCGTCTCTGCGTACGGTAAACCGCTCAGCGGTGTGACGATAACGTACACCGTTGACGGAAAGGAGTTCACAGTAACGACGAACTCCGGAGGTTACTACTTGATAACCACGACCGGAACGGAGATAGAGATAACCGATGTGACCATGGAGGGATACGAACTGACGACGGCATTGCCGGCACCGCCGATAACGACGTCCGCGACGTTCGATTTCGAGATGGACCCGAGTGTGGTCATTGATGTCACGGGAACGGTGTTCGAGGCCGGCGTCAACACGATGGCCAAAGTAACGTTCACGATGGACGTGACGAACAACCACGGTTCCACTGTCGTGCTTGTTCCGAACAAGAGCTGGTCCATGCCGATGTTCTCCGTCGGCGGCGCCGGAGCGACGAACTATGCGGTGATACCGAACGACGGCACGACGCACTCGGTCGTGATGGTCGCGTATTACGACACGAGCAAGGTCGGGGCAGGAAGCGATCAGCTCTCCCTGGCAGTGAGGGATCTCCTCGGAGATACGTTGCAGATGAAGGCACTCGATACCATGGACCCGGCCAAGGAAGGCTCGCTGACCGAGGATGACACATCCACGAACGGCAATCGCATAAGCAAGAACGAGTATGGATTCGCTGCGACGTTCAGCAACGACAAGGACGAATGGGTCGAGCTCGACCTGTGGGTGGACATACCTGCAGGAATGGACGATGACTGGTTCGTGTCCATAGTCGACGCAGACAACGTTGTACTGGCAAAGGGTACGGATGTCGCGACGATAACGATCCCCGGAAAGGCGGTCGTGACGTACTACGTGAGACTGATAAGCATCAACGAGGTGCAGTCGGACGCTCCGCAGCCGTCCGGGCTCGAGATGAACTTCTCCTCGACAACAGCGTCGGGAACCGTATCGGGAACGATACTTATGGAGGAGATAATGACGAACCTGTCGGTCACCAACCAGACCGCGAGCGGCAATAACCTGTTCAGCAGCCTGAACGGCATGCCGGACATAGTATGGGCACTCATAGCGCTGATATTACTCGCGGCGCTTCTTGTGTTCTGGCTTGGAATGAGAAGGGGGGTGTTCTCACGAAAAAGATGATCGCATTGATGAGCATCGTGCTCCTGGCGAGCATGGCCGTGTCCGTGTTCGCCGCGTCCGCGTCCGCTGATGAGGACGGTATAAACACGTACGCCGACATAAGGGCGGACTCGTACACCGTCGCCACGAGCAGGACCATAACGTACACCATATACGCCGAAGGCGGCACCGAGCCGGTGGGTTTCGTTGCAACTCTTAGGGATTCGAACGGCAGTACCGTAGGTTCTGTTTCAGCGGGAGGCAGGACCACCGTGGATATGGACGGCGTCACGCTTACCGTTACCGCACCGAGTACCGCAGGCACGTACACACTGAACGTCAGGTTCACGTACACCGATGTCGATGAGACGACGACGGTGACGAAGACCGCTCCGCTCACGGTGGTCACGCCGATAAGACTGTCGGCGACGATAGACAACTCGGCGGGCGGTGCGATCGTGAACATGGACGTATGGTTCGTCGTCAACGGGGAGCGGGTCGTCGGAAGTGACAGAATGGTCAACATCGATGCGGGTGCTAGGGAGACGATCACCTATGACTGGGCCACCGAAGGTCTGTCCAAGGGAGCGCACTGGATGATGCTTGAGGGTCAGGTGGGGCCGATCCCGCAGATGGCCCCCGGTCTGAATGAGATGACGACGTTCTATGTCGGACAGAACGACTACTCGCTGATAGAGACGATCCTGATAATACTGTTCATAGTGTTGCTGATCGTCCTCTTCATCGTGTACCGCAAACCGGTGAAGAACTTCGGCAAGCCCAAGTCAAGGCGTTAAACGGGGACAAGTCCCCTTAATTTCTTTTCATTATCAATGCGTGAGTTATATCCGTTCTCGTTCTCTCCATGACCGACCTCGCGACATCCTGCTTCCTTCGTATAGGCAGGATCGCATCCGGGATGTCGAACGACAGCACCGAATCGCAGACCGTTTCCATGACATCGAACACACGCCTCGCATCGTCCGTCCGATCGCACATCAGATGAGCCAGTAATATTCTTCTGAGCTCGCCCAAACAATCCGCGAGCCCCATCGCCCATGACTGCGGGGTCACGTTCAGCGTCTTGTGCGAAGGAACGTCCGTATCGGTTACGATCGAGGACAATATACAAGCTTCCGTCAGTTCCGCCATAGCATCCGATACAGGACCGGAGAACATGATCTCCGGTTCGTCCTGTATCGAATTTAGAAGCTCTTTGAACTCCGATACGGCATCGTTCAGCGGTCCCTTGTGCTCGCCGTCCGTGTGTATCGCATGAATCGCCCTCTTCGTCAGCCGGATGATCGAACGGGACGCGGCTATCGATATCTCGCGTTTCTTCTCCAGCATGTCCATTCTTTCGTTGACCTCTGCCACGATGTCGGGGATGTCAGCCATGGTACGTCAATGACGCTGAACAGATAAAACAATATCAGAGCGAATTGAAGAACGCGTTCCTGAGGGACCACCTGAATGTTTCCTCTGAGACGCGGCCATCGAACATGTCCGCCGCCGGCTGGATGAATTCGATGCCGTTGTAGATAACGTCAGTCAGCGTGAGCGCGTCCGGTCTCGCTATCCCGAACGATATGGCCTCGCCGTTCAGCGCCCTCTCCACATCGCCGATCACCGCGTCCCCGCGCCCTACCGCGGTTATCGCGGCCGTGATCCTTCTTATAAGGTTCCATAGGAAGTACTCCGATCTGAACTCGATCATGATGATGCCGTTCTTCTTCGTCAGAGTGACGGAACGCATGTTCATCCTCGTACCTCTGTCGTCGGGCTTGCAGAACCGCACGAAATCATGTTCTCCCTCGAACAGTGCCGCGCATCTCTCTGCAGCCGGCACATCCATGCCGGCGGAGGGTAGGACGTAACGGTAGACGCGTTCGTTAGCATGTCTCGGATTAAAATCGTCACCGACCGTCGCCGACGATCTGTAGAAGATACCTTTCGACACTGCGTTCAGTGCTTTCAGGAGAACCGCGTCATCATCGAAGCGTGTGTTGAACACCATCACATTATTGAGGGCGTTCACCCCCTTATCGGTACGGCTGGCACACTTCAGGCAGGCATCCTCTTCGCTGCAGCCGATCGCCGCGAGGTTGGAGATGACCTCTCCTTCGACCGTCCTCAGACCCGGCTGTATCTGGGAGCCGGAGAACTCGTCACCGAGGTATGCGATCTTGACAGCGATCCGTCTCATCTCACACCGCGTATCTCTTTCATGTGGTCGACCCGGCGCTGCACCAGCTCTCTTTTCCCTATGTCATGGCGGACGAATATCGCCTCGCCGTTCACATGTCTGAGCGCATCCTCGCAGTTCGATTCCGCTTTTTCGATCGATTCCGCCATACCGACGACGCCCACGGAACGGGACGTCCCCGTTACGAGTTTCGCGTCGACGATGTCGACGTTAGCATAGTATGCGATCGCCCCGCATCTCAGGACGGCGTCCTCGTCCACGGATATCGGAAGGCCTGCTTTCGATCTTACGCCGTATCCCTCCGGGACGACGTATTTGCAGACGGTCGCCTTGTTCTCGAACTCCACGTCATTCCTGAGCGTTCCCGTTGCCATTGCCATGCACACGTCCGCGAAACTCGTCTTGAGGATGGGAAGGACGTTCATCGCCTCCGGGTCCCCGAACCTTGCGTTTATCTCTATGATCCTCGGTCCGTCCGCGGTCAGCATGAACTGTCCGTACATCGGACCTCGGTACGTGCATCCTTCGCTCCTCAGAGCATCGACGATCCTTTGAATGATGTCCAGCGCCTCCGCCCTCTCGGCAGCGGTGACGAACGGAAGAAGGTGATCCGCGTCCGTGTAGGAACCCATCCCTCCGGTGTTGGGTCCGACATCCCCCTCATGCGCTCTCTTGTGGTCCTGGACCAGCGGCATCGGGGATATCGTCACGCCGTCGCAAAATACCATCTGCGTGAACTCCTCTCCCACCGCCTTTTCCTCAATTATGACGCCGGCGCCGCCGATGTTGTTCTCGAATATCTCGTTGACATATTCCATGATGTCGTCAAATGAATGCAGGTGCTCTCCCTGTACCTTCACTCCCTTCCCGCCGGTCAGACCGACCGGTTTCACGACTATCTCGTGATCCACCGTTCTGATGTATGCTGACGTGTCCTTCGCGTTATCGAACGAGGCGAACCCGAGGTTCCCTTTTATTTTGTGGTTCTCGAGGAGCTCGCGCATGAACGTCTTCGACGTTTCGATCCTCGCGGCGGCCTTGGTGGGTGAGGCGCACATGACGCCGATCTTCTCCAACGAGTCAACGATACCACTTTCCAGCGGAGCCTCCGGGCCGATGAACGCCAATTCGACGCCACATTCCGCGGCGTAACCGCAGACAGCGTCCACGTTCCTCTCGTCGATCAGCCGGTATCCCTTAGACCTCTTTATTATCCCGGGGTTCGCGTTCTTCATCACCGCATATATCTCCGCACCGGAACGATAGAGCGCCTCCACGGCCGCATGCTCCCTTCCGCCTCCTCCTACTGTGAGTACCTTCATGAGATCACCAAAGTTTCATAGCATCTATCAGCTCATCGACGCCGATATCTTTCTTCACGCTGCACTCCATCATTTTGAGCACACCGCCGGTGAGCTTGGAATAATCGTTCTTTATGATGTTCACGTCAACGTCCACGTACTCGGCGATGTCCGTTTTGTTCACGACCGCTATATCGGAATGCAGGAAGATGTCAGGATGTTTCCTTACCATGTCATCCCCTTCCGTCGTCGATATGACGACGGCCCTTAGGTCGGCACCAAGCGGAAAGTCCGCCGGGCAGACGAGATTACCGACGTTCTCGATGAACAGTACGTCAATAGAATGAAGGTCCATCTTTTTGAGGACCTTTCTCACCATGTTGGCGTCGAGATGGCATTCATGCCCGGTGTTGCAGTTCATGACCGATATGCCGGCATCCCGCATTCTTTTGAAATCGTCATCCCCGGTGACGTCACCCGCGATAGCGCCGACACGTAATCCTTTTTTCACAAGTTTCTCGGCCATCTTTATGATGAGTGATGTCTTCCCGGACCCGATGGAACCCATGATGTCCACCGATCGGACCTTGTGGTCGCCGAGCAGATGATGGTTCGCGTGAGCTATCTTGTTGTTCTCTTTCAGAACATCATATTCCATTCCTATCTCCGTTATATTGTGCACGCCACTGAGAATATGTCGAGAGTAATAACGGTTACCATAGCGCGCACGGAAAAGAATGATAAACATCGAACGGTTACAGAGGGACGGAAACATGAGATATTCCAAAGAATTATCAAAAATGCTCGATGCCGCCGGAGCGAAGGACGGATGTAAGATATCGCTGACGACGGACGGCAGGGAGCATATCGGTGTGCTGATGCCGAACGCATCCGCCGATCCGGACGTGATAGTCATTAAGCTAAAGAACGGATATCACGTCGGACTCAGGGTATCCGCCGGCGCATCGGTGAAGGTGCTCGAACAGCCGATCGTCAGAACAGCCGAGAGGAAGGCACGCGTGCCGAAGAAAGGGCTGCCTGACCTGGTGCTGATAGGCACCGGGGGGACGATAGGTTCGCAGGCGAACACCGAGACGGGCGCGATGGCCGCCGGTATGGCGACCGAGCTTCTGCTGGATGTCGCGCCGGAGGCGGCGGGGATCGCCAATATAAGAACAAGGGATGCGGCATCCGTCTTTTCGGAGAACATGAGCGTCGAACATTGGCAGGAGCTGGCGAAGACGGTCGCGGAGGAACTGAACGGCGGCGCTGCCGGTGTGATCATTTCACACGGAACGGATACGATAGGATACACCGCCGCGGCGCTGTCCTTCATGCTCACGGAGCTCAGCGCCCCGGTCGTGCTGGTCGGTTCGCAGAGGTCCACGGACAGGCCGTCGTCAGATGCCCCCGGGAATCTGATGGCTTCAGTGAGGTTCTGTCTGTCGGGGACGCCCGGCGTGTACGTGATAATGCAGGACACGATGAGCGATGACTCGTTCGCCGTCCATCGCGGGACGCGCGTGAGGAAGATGCACACATCCCGGAGGGATGCGTTCCGCAGCATCAACGCGGTCCCAGTGGCTCATATCGATGCCCCCGGGAACATAACATTCAAGGACGAGGTCCCGGCACCGTCGAAGGTAACGAAGGCGGTGACGAAGATGTGTCAGGAGGTGGTCCTTCTGCAGTTCTACCCGGGCATGGAACCATCATTGTTCAGGGACGTGATAATGAGATCGAAGGGTGCGGTCATAGCAGGCTCCGGTCTCGGTCACGTGAGCGAGGGCATGGAGACGTTACTCAAAGAGGCCGCGGCCAATGGGACGATAGTCGTGATGACGTCGCAATGCCTGAACGGCCCGACCGGGATGAATGTTTACGATACAGGCAGGAGACTTCAGGAGGCGGGTGTGATACCGGTGATGGATATGCTTCCGGAGACCGCTTACGTCAAACTGATGTGGGCGCTGGCGAATTCGAAGAACGTTGCGGAGACGATGAGAACGAAACTATCGTTCGAAATGGGCGAGAGGAGGACGGTCGATGTCGTCTGGTGACAGGTTCATCTGCGGTATAGAGATACACCAACAGCTGAACACCAAGAAGCTCTTCTGCTCATGCGACAGCGAACTCTCCGATGAGGGAGAGGAGATATGCCGCAGAAAGTTGAGACCAACGGCCGGGGAGTCCGGCGCGCTCGACAGGGCGGCGGTGGCAGAATCCAAGAAACGGTTGGTCTACGGATATCAGGCGCCGCCAGGGTCCAGCTGCCTCATCGATCTGGACGAGGAGCCACCGAACGGTGTCGACAGGGACGCATTGGACATTGCGTTAACGTTCTCGGCGATGGTCAACGCCAAGATAATCGACGAGATACATTACATGAGGAAGATAGTCGTCGACGGATCGGGACCGGGAGGGTACCAGAGGACGGCCATGGTGGGGATGGACGGGCACATAGAGGTGAACGGTAAAAGGATCGTGATCGAGTCGATATGCCTGGAAGAGGATTCGGCCAGAAAGGTCGCCGAGGACGATGGTTCGATAACCTATCGTCTTGACAGGCTTTCCATACCCCTGATCGAGATAGCGACGGGCCCTGACATCAGGACGCCGGAGGAGGCGATGGAGGTCGCGCTCAGGATCGGAACCATACTCAGGGCCACGAAGAGGGTGAAACGAGGAATAGGCACGATACGTGAGGACATCAACATATCGATACCCGGATCGAGGAGGACGGAGATCAAAGGCGCCCAGGAACTGAGGCTCCTGCCGACGTACGTCGAGAATGAGGTGCAGAGGCACCTGATGCTGATACGCATCAGCGACATACTTTCGAAACGTGAGATATCCGTGGACGATGACATAACGGACATCACGGATGTGTTCAAGGACTGTCAATCAAAAGTGATAAAGAGCGCCCTGTCCGAGAAAGGGAAGATACTGGCGGTCAGGCTCCGCGGTTTTGCCGGCGTCCTCAACGGGGACGACGGAAAACTGCGATTGGGCGCCGAACTGGCGCAGCGTGCCCGCACGAAGGGCGTGAAAGGGATATTCCATTCGGATGAGCTGCCGGCGTACGGGATCGAACAGGGTCACATGGACTCTGTGATGAAAAGACTCGGCCTTACAGAAAAGGATGCGTTCGTCCTCTGCGCCGAAAAGGAGAAGAAGGCGAGAGCGGCGCTCGAAGCGGTGATCGAAAGAGCAAAAGAAGCGCCGAACGGCGTCGTCGAGGAGACGAGGGACCCGCTGCCAGACGGAACGTCCAGGTTCTCGCGCCCGCTTCCGGGCGCGGCGAGGATGTACCCGGAGACGGACGTGCCGCCCATATTGATAACGAAGGAGAGGCTGACGGAAGTGTACGGGAATCTTCCAGAGCTTCCCGAACAGATAGAGAAGAGACTCGTTTCGGCATACGGACTGAACGAGCAGCAGGCCCGTCAGATGGTCCGCGAGGGATATGAGGACATATTCGAGAGAACGGCGAAGGATAAGGAAACGGCATCCGCCGCCGCAACAACGTTCCTGAGCACGTTCACGGAGATGCAGAGGGAGGGAACAGACCCGGAGAACATCCCGGAAAAGATGATACTGGCTGTTTTCGAGTACCTGAAGGACGGAAAGTTCGCGAAGGAGGCATTGTCGTCCCTGTTCAGGGAGATCGCCAAAGGCACGACGATCGATGATGCGGTGTCGAAGCTCGGTCTTGGCGCTATGAGCGAGGCCGAGGCATCCGATATGATCGCGGGTATCGTGAAGGAACGGGAGCAGTTCGTCAGAGAGAAGGGAATGGCGTCCGTCGGCCCGCTCATGGGACCGGTGATGGAGGCGCTCCGCGGCAAGATAGACGGGAAGAGGATGAACGATCTCCTCACCAAGGAGATCAAAAAGCTGATCTGACGTCAGGACCTGATGTCCAGCACCCTCAGCGTCTCGAAGAACAGTTTCTTCTCGCCCAGTACCTTCACGTCATATCCGGTCAATACATCATTCAGTCGATCCTGGTCCATGAGCGACGAGACGACGACCACGAATCTCCCTCTCGGGAGAAGACGGCCTCTCACATCGTTCAGAAGCTTAGGGAGCGGCCCCATGCCGTCCGCACCGCCCGACCACGCCTTCTCAAGCATACCCTTGTCGTCCACCGGAAGGTACGGAAGGTTGAACACTATCGTATCGTAATGCGAGTCGATGTCCTCGTAAAGGTCCGAGAGACGGATGTCCATATACGCACCGTTGGCCGCGGCGTTCCTTCTCGTCAGCTCAACGGCCGCCGGGTTTATATCCACCGCCGTCACCGTTGCACCGTTCTTGGCGCAGTGTATGGCGACGATGCCGGTGCCGCAACCTATCTCCAGTACTTTTTCTCCGTGATCTATGTCCAGCGACTCTATCAGAAGTATGCTGTCCTCGCCCGGAGGGTACACGTCGTCACGCACCTCTATCAGCTTTTCCGGGTCGTACAACATGTTACCTTTATTCAATCCACGGCTTAAATATTTGCAGGTAATCATGTTGCCATGGAAGCGGCGTCATGGGCGGTGATCGCGATCGTTGCGGTCACGCTGATCGTTATGACGGGACGCAGATACAACGCGACGATGGTCCTGGCGATGTCGAACATCGTGATATTCGCGGTCATAGAGATAGCGTACCGCGGCACGTTCAACGTGACACTGCTGGAATTAGGTCTAAAATTCTCGATGGTGACGCAGGAGCCGTGGACGCTGATAACATCGATGTTCATACATGCGGACTTCTTCCATCTGATATTCAACATGCTGTTCCTGATCGCGATAGGCATCCCGTTGGAGTCGCGCATCGGTAAGCGTAGATTCCTGACAGTGTACATCGCAGGAGGGATCATCGGAAGCCTGGTGTTCGCGTTCGCGGAATGGGGGACATCGTTATCAGTGGTGCTGGTGGGCGCCTCCGGTGCGATATCCGCACTGATGGGCGCGATGATAATGCTGTATCCGCGGGAGAAGATAATGTTCTTCCTCGGACCGCTGCTTACGAACAGGTTCAGCGTATACGTCCCGATACTCGTGTGGTTCGGTCTGCAGTTCTTTCTGTTCATGTTCGACAGTTCACCAGTGGCCTACGCCGCACATATCGGCGGATTCGCCGGCGGTGCGGTCATAGCGTGGGTCATCCGTCCGTCAAACCCCGCATCCCCGCGGAAGGGAAGGATGCGCGACATATCGCCGCTGAAGGAACTATGCACAACATCCGCCCTGAGGGAGATGTACGGATACGCGGAGAGCGCATCCGACGACGAGACGAGGACGATATGGACGGAACGCATACTGCGGGATGTCAAATGTCCGTTATGCGGCTCTCCGATAAGGATGAGGAGGAACGGGTTCAAATGCAGGGAGGGTCACGAACAATGAGACTGGATGTACTGGCAGTCGGTAATCTTGTGAGGAGTGCGACCACGATACTCGAGGCGCACTCGACATCCACGCTCATACGGACGGAAGAGACGAACATAGTGGTGGACACGAGCAGTAAGTATCTGTTACCGTCGCTGAAGATATCATTGAAGCAGATAGGCATCCTACCGAAGGACGTCGGCATTGTCGTTCTTACGCATTCACATCACGATCACTGCGAGAACAACGGTCTTTTCGGGAAAGCGAAGATATACATACGCGCCGAGGAGGAGTTCGAGGGAAAGAACGTGATCGCCGTCGACAGGGACATCGAGATCGTAAAGGGCGTCAGATTGGTGCACACTCCGGGGCATACGCACGGGTCGATGAGCGTGTTCGCGGACGCCGACAGAAAGTATGCGATCACAGGGGATGCGATACCTCTTGAGGACAACGTCAGAAGGATGGTCCCGCCTGGAATAAACTATGATGCGGAGACGGCCATGAAAAGTATAAAATCTATAATAGGATACGCTGATGTGATAGTACCGGGTCACGGGTACCCGTTCATCAAGGACACGAGGGATATACGATGAAAGGCGTTCCAGGCGAGATATATTTCGAATGTCCGGATTGTGACGATACGACGTTACACGATGTTCTGAAAGGGAAGATGGGAAAGAGCTCCATGGACGCCACGATAAAGTGTCAGGACTGCGGTCTCATCAGGACGACGACCGTTCAGTTCCCTAAGCAGATAGAGGTCAAGGTCATAGTAAGCGACGGTTCCGAATCGTCTGTCACCATGATCATGTTGGAGGATGACGACCTTTTGAAGGTGGGCGACGAGTTCCACATGGATGCCGGGAACCTCGTGAGGATATCCGCCCTGGAACTGCCGGGCGACAAGCGCGTCAAGACTGCAAGGGCAACGGAGATCTCTGCGATATGGGCGATCGAGTTCGATATGATCGATGTGAAAGTGTCAATAAACGATGACCGTAAAACGTATTCAAAAACGGTCACGTCGTCCCCGGATGACGAGTTCACCGTCGGGAACATACTGAGTTTCGACGACATGGATTGCACCATACACTCGATAAAGATACAGGGCCGCATGATCAGAAGGGGATCGGCGGAGGCCAGGAACATCACCAGGGTGTACGGCAAGTACAGGAAGAGATCATACGCGATCCTCGACCTCGAGGACGGCGTCTAGTATATCGGCGATGTTATCGCTCCTTATGACGATATGTGCGGCATTGATAACAGCGTCATCTATGGGATTGAACGCTATCGCCAACCCGGCGGCCTGAAGCATCTTCACGTCTGTATATGAATTACCGACCGCGACCGTCTCTTCTTTTGACACGCCGAACCTTTCCATGAACTCCCTGGTGACGATGCCTTTGTCCGTAAGGTCGACATTCACCTTCCCATCACCCGTGAGCCTGCCGTCCTCGTGAGCGAGTACGCTGTTAGCCGCATGTCCGTCAAAGCGGAACTCATCCGCTATCATCTTAGCCGCCAGATCTATGCCGCCGCTGACTATGATGCTCCTTATTCCGTTGTGCGATAACGTGGCTATGGTCTCCTGTATCCCATGTATCAGCGGCACGTCCTGCAGCGCGTTGATGATGTCCGCCAATCTTACGTTCTTGTCCTTGGCGGTCCACAGTCCTATGTCACGCCGTATGAACTCTATCTCGGTTATCTTACCGGCCTTGAACAGCTCGAACGCCTCTTCATTGTCCGTATCCATCTTATCATGGACCCACGTCCATGAGCTGACGTAGTTTATCAGAACGCCGTCCATGTCGAAAACAACGAGTTTATATTTCCCCACGTCTGCGCCAGCGCAACGCTTAATAAAAAGGTGTTGCCTATGACGCCCGATGATAACACTTCTGGGCACGGGGCACGTCTTCAAGATAGCCGAGCCGGTGTCGTTCATTGTGAAACATATATGGCCGGATGCGGTGCTCGTCGAACTGGACGAGGCAAGATATAACGCATTGTCATCGCCGTATGAGCGCGGCAACTCGGACCAGCCGTGGGCGTACAGAAGGATGGCCGAATATCAGAAGAGTGTCGCAGAGGAATACGGATCGAAGGTGGGTGCCGAGTTCGTCGCAGCCGTAGAGACGGGAAGGACCATAGGCGCGGCGATCGAGTTCATCGACACCGATGCCGCCGAGACGATGGACAGTGTGTGGAAGGAGATGCCGTTCTTCGAAAGGATGAGGTTCACGTTCTCGATGATAGGCGACAGATTCAGACGAAAGGACAAGGCGGACAAAGTGGTCATGGACATGGCTGAGAATGAAGAAGAATACTTCGCAGCCATGAGAAAGAAGTACCCGACGCTGGTAAGGAAGCTCATAGACGAGAGGGACGCCCATATGGCCGAGAGGATAAAGGAAATGTCCCCGAGATACGGTAATATGATAGTGGTCGTGGGCGACGGACACGTAGAAGGGATATCGAAACTGCTCGATGGGGAGAGCATAAGAAAGATAAGGCTGAAAACGCTAATGTCCTCAGAGGAGATGAGCGTGCTGCGAAACGAACTGTGGTCCGGGAGACCGCCGGAGGAAGGAATGTGATAGTAAGACTTCTGGCGCACACGCCGGACGCGGACAGGATATGCGCGTCCGCCGGTAATTCGTGTTATTCAGAGAAGGCGTCGTACGAATTGATGGACGAGATCGACGATCCTGAGCGCATATTGTCGAAGATAGTCGGAATGGGACACCACTCCGTCGTCGAGCATGCAGTTTTCACGTTCTCAGTGGAAGGCGTCTCCAGGGCGCTGACCCACCAACTCGTCAGACACAGGATAGCGTCATTCTCGCAACAGAGTCAGAGGTATGTTCCTTTGAACGATCCAACGTACGTGGTGCCTGACACGATCAAAGCCGATCCCGATTCCCTGAAAGTGTACACGGAGATGATGGACACGATATGGGATGCGTACAGGAAACTCAGTGACCGCGTTCCCGCAGAGGATGCCCGCTATGTGCTGCCGAACGGATGCACCACGAACATAACGATAACGATGAATGCACGTGAGCTGCTGCACTTCTTCTCGCTCAGGTGCTGTGAACGCGCACAGTGGGAGATACGGGAGATGGCGGATCGCATGCTCACGATATGCACGGAGATATCACCGGCAATATTCCGCGACGCAGGGCCGCCGTGCACACGCGGACCGTGCCCTGAGGGTAAACTGTCATGCGGAAGACCCCGTTCAAAATAGTTCAGTGGTCCCCATGATAATCTACGAGAACACCAAAAAGGGTTTTTCTCATGATATTCTGGAAGGCATGATCGAAAAAAGGATAACCGAGGCCATCTACGAAAAGACGGGAAGGACGACCGCGAGGAGCGAGATCAGGTCATGGATGAACTCACTCGAGTACATGGACAACGTCCTGAACGATGACGATATACCTAATAATTCAGGCATCGCCATAGAGTACAACATCCCGTTCTCGTCGAAAAGAGTGGATATGATAATCTCCGGCCTCGATGAGAGGGAGAAACCGGTAGCCGTGATAGTCGAACTGAAACAATGGGAGTCCGCGGACAAAGTAGAGGGAGAGGACGGTATCGTAAGGACATTCCTCGGCGGAGGACTGAACAGGACCACGCACCCGTCGTACCAAGCATGGTCCTACGCAAAGACGATATCCAATTTCAACAGGAATGTCCAGGAGATACCGATAACGTTGAGCCCGTGTGCGTTCCTCCATAATTATGTGGTCATCGACGGTAACGACCCGCTCACTGATCCGCAGTACAGGGAGTACACGGATCAGGCGCCTGTTTTCACAAGAAGGGACAAGGTCAAGCTCAGGGAGTTCATCAAAAGATACATACGACACGGGGACAACAAAGGGACCCTTTACCTGATAGATAACGGAGAGCTCCGCCCGTCCAAGTCGCTTCAGGACTCCCTTGTCAGGATGCTCGAAGGGAACGAGGAGTTCGTGATGCTCGACTCGCAGAAGGTCGTGCTCGAGAAGATACTGAGAGCAGCCAAAGATTCAAAGAGGGACGGTAGTAAGCGCGTCCTGATCGTAGAGGGCGGCCCGGGTACTGGTAAATCGGTATTAGCGGTCAACGCACTCGTGAAGATGACGGCCGAAGGCCTCGTCGCAACGTATGTCACGAAGAACCAGGCACCAAGGCACGTATACAGCACCAAGCTCAAAGGAACGAGGATCCCGGGCGCCACAGACAACATGTTCCGCGGTTCGGGAGGATTCTACAAGGCCGAAGAGAACGTATTCGATGCGATACTCGCTGACGAGGCGCACAGGCTGAACGAGAAGAGCGGTCTGTACCAGAACCTGGGAGAGAACCAGATAAAGGAAATAATCAATGCGTCCAAGTTCACGGTATTCTTCATAGATGAGTCGCAGCGAGTGACGCTCAAGGACATAGGAACGATAGACAACATCCTGAGCGCAGCCGGGGAGGCGGGCGCGGAGGTCATAGGGATCGATGAACTCGACTCCCAATTCAGATGCGGCGGCTCGGACGGATACATGGCGTGGCTCGACGACGTTCTTGGAATAAAGGAGACGGCAAACTTCGACAGGATAGACAATTCGTACGACATAAGGATATTCAGGGACCCGAACGAGCTTCTCATGGCGATAAAGGAGAAGAATATCGTAAGGAACCGCTCGAGGATGGTCGCCGGCTACTGTTGGAACTGGATATCCGAAGGCAAGAACAGAAGCGACGTCCATGACATAACGATCCCGGAGTTCGGTTTCGGAATGAGCTGGAACCTCGGATCGACGAACACCTGGGCCATAGACCCGGACTCGGTGAAGGAGGCAGGATGCATACACACATGCCAAGGACTGGAGTTCGACTACGTTGGCGTGATAATGGGCGACGACCTGCGCTATGAGAACGGGGAGATCGTGACCGACCATATGAAAAGGGCCAGGACCGACCAGTCCCTCCGCGGTCTGAGGACCGAATATCCAAATTCGAAAGAAGCCGCCGTCGCGGCGGACAGCATAATAAAGAACACGTACAGGACGCTGATGTCGCGCGGCATGGAAGGTTGTTACGTATTTTGCACGGACGAACGATTGGGCGAATATCTTGAAGAAAGAATTGCAATGTTCAGAAAAGGAGTGATCTGATATGAGGTCACTCCGCAGCCTTAATTAAAAAAGGTTATATAGGGTATCTACTTAATCCGCCTTACTCGGTGAACAAAATGGGAAGGATAAGGCCCACCTACATCAAGAGAGTCTCAATAGAACTCGTCCACAAATATCCGGAGATATTCACGGAGGACTTCGAGAACAACAAAGCACTCGTGTCCTCGTTAACTGATGTTTCCTCAGTTGTCATGAGGAACCGCATAGCCGGATACATAACGAGATACCGCTCTCAAGTGGAACTGTAAAATTATTAGCAAATTCTAATGCCCGCGTGGGGTAGTCTGGATATCCTGAGAGGTTGCGGACCTCTTGACTCGAGTTCGAATCTCGGCGCGGGCACCATCTTCTTGGATGCCTTTGCGAAAGTGGTCTGTCACGGATACCGGAAGCACTTAGCGTCTGCCGCGAGGATCGACGTCGGATCGGCGTATCGGTTCGTGCTAGGCAATTATAAGTATAACATAAAGTATACTTGCACACGGTGTCAAAATGCCGCAGGTGTCCCTCTATATCGATCAGGCCCTTTACATGGAGCTGAGGTCCAAGGCGAAGGAGAAAGGAACGTCGTTATCGAGTTTCGTGAGCGATGTGCTGAAGGAGCATCTCGATAACAGTTGGCCCGAGGGATTCTTTGATATTCTCGGTTCGTGGGAGGGCGAGACCATAGAGCTGCCGGAAGATCTGCCATGGTCACCGAATGAGGGGGAAACGCTGTGACGTACTATCTGGACACGAACGTCATAGTGTCCATGTTCAGGGTCAAAGACCCGAGGATCGAAGAGAAGCTGAAAGCCGTTTCCCACAAGGACATCAAGATACCGTCAATGGTCATAGCGGAACTTATCGCAGGAGTGCATAACGACCGCGGCAGTAAAGAGAAGATGGGATCGATAACGACATTGCTCACCACATTCGAGACCGTACCGTTCGATGTCGAAGCAGCCAAGATATACGGTAAGATATGGGCGGAACTGAAGGCGGAAGGGAACATGATAGGCTCGGCCGATCTGACGACCGCGGCAACGGTCCTGTCATGCGGCGGTATATTGGTGACGAACAACATCAAAGATTTCAGTCGTATCAAAGGTCTGCGGACAGAGGATTGGATCGGGTGACCGGCGGTGATAAAATGTCACGTGTGCCAGCATACATGCACGACGAACCTCGTGAGAGGTCGAGGACCGAATCAAAG
Organism: Methanomassiliicoccaceae archaeon; assembly: GCA_009780795.1. Taxonomy (GTDB): domain Archaea; phylum Thermoplasmatota; class Thermoplasmata; order Methanomassiliicoccales; family Methanomethylophilaceae; genus Methanomicula. The sequence goes on along the minus strand of WQZJ01000002.1, from coordinate 16,518 downwards.
AACAAAGAAAAATCATTCAGATCTCCCAGCGATACTCTGGAATGTTCAGATGACGGCCTTCCGGAAGGTCACATAGAGAAGTACTTCGGTTCGATAAAGGACGAAACCTTCGATGTTCCGGAAGATCTTCCATGGCCCTCTGATGAGGACGAGTTATTCAATTAAACAGGCTCTTCCGGCCACACTTTGCTGACGATCTCGATATCTCCGGGAGGGATTATCCTTGATATCTCCTCCTCAGGCACATTGAACAGCTTCGCGAGCTCTGCGTTCCTCCTCGCCTTCACTTTGGTGGGTGTGATTATGACGTATCTCTGCGACGATCTCGAAACAGCCTCCACCGGTCCGCACATGACCTTCCTTGTGTTCTCGTAAGTTATCTCACCGATCGCCAGCCGCATCGGCAGGTGATATTCGTAGTTCCTCTTCCCGCGGATGACGAATGCGCCTCTCGGAAGGAACTCCCCTGCCTGCGGTGTCTTGCTCACCTGATCGGGATATGCCCAGAATGCGGAACCCTCCGGGATGCTGGACATCCACGCCTTCGACTGTGTCACGGCGAACATGCACGCTTCCCTCAGGTCATCCTCCTTCGCGGCAGCACCGTTCTTGATGATCACGGACGGAGCACCGTGTACGTCCGCATGAACGTATACATCCTTTTCCTTCATGTGCTTCTTGACCACCTGGTCGTTCGTGTGCGCGTCCCTTCCTGACAGCACAAGCATCCCGCCGGAGGTGACGAACCATTTGTACCTTTCGAACCAGAACTGCTTGGTGGGCTGTGCTCTCGTTGCGGCCAATGCCTTCGCCTTCGCAAACCCTTTCACCTTACGTTCAAGCTGCTCTTCACTCTCCTTCAGCGCAACGGATGCCCTGTTGGCCTTCTCGTTGACATCCTTGCTCCTCTGGTAGATGTCGGATGCATTGGCGTCTATCCCTTTCGTATAATCGAGCGTGACCTTCAGCCCGTCGAGTTCCGCGGACACTTTGTTCTTTGACGGATCTATATCACTGACGAACGGTATCTTCATAGCGCCCTCTTTGAGTTTATCCCATCCGAGTTTCTTGGACTGCGTTGAAAGGACATCGAGCAGTTCATTCACTTTCTGATAATTCGCGTATATGGAATCCGCACGCGTCCTGAGGTCCGCGGATTCCATTCTGTATTCCTCTATGGTCTCCTTCTGACGGTCCACTCTCCTCTGCAGTTTCTCGACCTCAGGATCGACGAACTCCTCAGTTTCCGTGTCCTTCAATGCGGCGAGCATGCTCGCTATCGCAGCGGACACGGAACCGAACGTCTCTTTCTCGTGACCATCATATATCTGGAGCTCCGCAGGCGTTATATCGGTGATGGTGTCGCCATCCCTGTACATGAACGCGCCCGATGATGATAACGACGCTGATACGATATCATTCATCACGGAATGGATGCTCTTGACGTGATCCTCACCGAGTTCCGCCGGTTTGGAGTTCTTTGGGATGCCCGTACGTTTGCATATCTCCTCCGCATACTGTCCTCCGAGGTTCGCGTCCATCGCCAATGTTCGTACGAGGTCCGTACCGGAGTTCGTAAGCAACTGACGGAAATGATCGTATGTCGATCCCGTGGGATCGAAACGGGAGGCCGGCATAACGTAATCCTCTCCAGGTCTGACCGTACGGTCTCTTCTCACTTTGTGTATCAGACAGTTCAGTATCTTCCCGTCCAGCACCAGAAGTACGTTACCGCCGCCGAACATCTCGAAGATCAATTTATACGAACCTTCCGATTTCAGTAATTCCATGATGACGACACGGTCGAACCCGGCCTGCGTTATCTTCCCGACCCTGGCGTTATCGACGTATTTCCTGAGGAACGATGCGAAGGACGTAGGTGATGCCGGGGTCTCAGGCTTCACCTCCGGAAGATATAACCATTTCTTGTCGCTGAAGAACAGTTCCTTCTTCCCCTGACCCTGAACGTTCAGCCTGAACAGGACGTTCCCGGCGCCCCAATGGAATATCTTGTCCATATGTGCATCTTCGAGGACGGCCATCTCATTGACCACGGAACGCACGTCGAACGCACTCATCTCCTTCTTCATCGCATACGGTTAGGGGCGAATTGAAAATAAAGCTTATCACAACCTTTACGAATTCCGATTATCAGAAACTATATCAATGAGAGTTTGATTAGACGGGATACACGCCGCTGTGGCTAAGGGGTATAGCGACGCCTTGGTAAGGCGTAGGTCGCGGGTTCAATTCCCGTCAGCGGCTCCATATCAATTTTTCCTAAGGTCTTTGAAAAGTTCATCCGCCGAGATCATGTTCTTGGATATTTCTTCTCTGATCATGGCCTCGACCTCCTTTATCGCTGCCACGGTCTCGGCATCGAGGTTGCCGCTCGCGCCCATGATTGTCGCATGTGCGTCGGACCATAAAACCTTACTGATATTGTTAGGAAACACAGTTCCTGCCATGTAACGTTAAATATTGTGCAAAAACATCCCATACCGAGGTTCGAGGACATGGGGAACGAGTTCATAGGTTATTGCGGCATCTATTGCGAGAACTGTGCGTTCAAAGCGAAGGTGATACCGATAGCGTCGGAGTTGTACGATGAGATGAAGAAGGCATGCTTTGATGATGTGGTGAATTACATGCCCGACGGGCCGGAGTTCTGGAGATTCCTGAAGGTCACGGCAGACAGCGGCGGCGTATCGTGCAAGAACGGATGCGGCACCCCCGGATGTAAGGTGCGCGAGTGCGCCGAGGGACGAGGCGTGGAGATATGCGTATCATGCACCGAATATCCGTGCGGCATCTTCGAAGAGATGTTCAAAGGATTCCCGATACTGAGGGATGACAACGAGTTCATGCGTGCGAACGGCATCGAAAAATGGAAGGAGATGCAGATCGAACGCAGATCGAAAGGTCTCACGTACACGGACATCAAGTAATTCGCGTTGCGGTCAGAACAGTGTCGTCTGTTTCGTTTCCGATGTGAATTGGTTCAGATATGCGAACACTTCGTTCGTCCCATGAATGATGTCGTGACGTTCGCATTCCGCTCTGAATATCTTCATAAGCCGCCCGTTGTTCGGACTTCTGCATTCGTATGCGTCCCCGTACATTTCCATGTACTTTTCCTTCATTCCGGGAAAGTGTCTGTCAAGCTTCCCGTAAAGGTATTCTCTGCTTCCATCTCTCATCGTGACGCCGAACCCGAAGCAAAGTATCCCTTTCACTCCTGCATCAACGCATTGGCCCAGCAGTCCGCGGATATTCTCCTCCGTGTCGTTTATCAATGGCAGCGTAGGACATAACCACACGACCGTCGGTATTCCGCGATCCCTCATCGTTCCGAGCATGCGCACCCGTTCCGACGTTACTGATACGTCAGGCTCGAGTATCTTGCACAACTCGTCGTCATACGTCGTCAGCGTCGTCTGCACGACACACCTGGTCTTGGAGTTGATCGACGTCAGTATGTCAATATCCCTGAGGATGCGGCATGATTTCGTCAGTATCGCCAATCCGAAATCATATTTGTCTATGAGCGAGAGACACTGTCTCGTCATCTGTAACTCATCCTCGATGTGCATGTACGGGTCACACATGGCGCCCGTGAAGATCATGCCCTTCTTTCTCTTCCGTCTGAGTTGTTCCTCCAAGATCCGTGGCGCGTCACGTTTGACCTCTATATCCTCAAAGTCGTGGTCCATCCCGTAACATTTGCTGCGGCTGTCACAATAGATGCAGCCGTGCGAACATCCGCGGTAGATGTTCATCCCGTTCTTCGGAGACAGTATGGTCTTACGATCGACGAGATGCATTCTCTATACCATCTTGCAGAGGACGAACCCGGACCATATCTTGGGATAGAAGAACGTCGTCTTCTTGGGCATCCTTCTGCCCTTTGCACAGAGGTCCCATATCTTCTTCAGCTGAGGGGGATTGAGGACGATCGCAAGATCGTGCTTCCCGGCGGCCATCCTTCTCCTTACCGATTCGAATCCGGCATCGAACGTTACGACCACTTCCCCGTTCTCGTAGCCGTACACCTTCTTTATGATGAGCTCCTGGGCGATGTACGTGTCGAGGTCCATTGAAGGATCATCAGATCTCGCAAGGAATGTCCTTCCGCCTTTGAACATGAGGCCCATATGCCAGTCCGGGAGCTTCTCGTACATCTCGTCCGCCGAGGCGGTCTCTTGGATCGTAAGATCACTGCCGATCTTTTCGACGGCCGTCCTCTCAGAGACGCACTCCGAGTTCAGCAGCCTGTGTGTCGGCCAAATGACGAGTCCCGGGTCATCGGCCGGCACGATGGTCGCGAGAACGTATCCCTTCAGTTCGTCGTCCGGGTTCTCAAGCGAATAGTTGAATGCAGTTTCATACCGATGATGGCCGTCAGCGATGAGCATCCGCTGTCCTTTCATCTCGTTCGTTATCATATCAGTGACGGTTCCGTCCGATATTCCGAGGAACATGTGCTCCGTCCCGTTCTCGTCGGTGTACGAATACAACGGCACCGCCGATGATTCGATCTGTCGGTTCAGTTCCTCGCTGAACCCTTCGGATATCCCGAATATGGATTCAAGATGTGTTTCCATGTCTCGCAGGAGATTCAGTCGGTCCTCCTTTACCTTGGAGAACGTCTCCTCATGAGGTATTATGTTTCCGTTGTCATATGATTCCGTCCTTAGCGCTCCGACGATACCGGTCCGTGTGAACGTGTTCCCGTCGATGGTGAACCGCTGCCTGTAAAGGTAGAACGAATCCTCGTCCCGTACGAGGGAGCCGTCCGCGATCCAGGAATCAAGTTTTTTTCTCGATTCAACGTACCTTCCGTTCTTCGGGTCCAGCGTCAGGTGGGTGATATTGTGTCCGTCGGCCTTAAGGCGCTCCAGGTACTCGGCATCTATGACATCATAGGGCGGCGATATGCGACCGCCGATGTCCTCGTCCTTTCTCAATGCCGGTCTGTATCCCGGGAACGGGACGAATGTTACCACCTGATCACCATGGTGACGCTCATACTTTGTACGTAGAAATACTTTGCACCGTCAGCATATCCTGGGTACGGGATCGCCTATCGGAGGCTCAATGATCCTTTTTCCTCCGACGGATGTCCTCATGGTTACGCGTTTCGTTCCGGATGCGGCGTATCCGATGATGCTTGCATCCTTACCCAACGGATGGGACCTCAGGACCTTCAGGATATCTTCCGCCGACCCGGGGACGCATGCTATGACCACCTTACCTTCGTTGCCGATGCTCAGCGGGTCTATTCCCAGAAGATCGCATGCGTTCACGACGGCATCCTTCAGCGGTATGTCGCGTTCTTCTAACATCATGCCTACGCCGGATTTGGAGGACCATTCGTTGAGCGTGTTGGCGAGACCGCCCCGTGTAGGGTCTTTCATCGCCACCGCCCCGCCGACCTTGAGGACGTTCTCAATGAGCCCGTTCAGCGGGGCGACGTCGCTCTGAACGGCGCTCTCGAATCCGTAGCCCTCGCGGAACGACAGCAACGAGACGCCGTGATCACCGAGTGTACCCGAGACTATGATCGCATCCCCGTCCCTCACATTATCGTCGGTAAGCCATCGCGAGTCCACCTTCCTGTGTGCGGACGCGACGGAAATGTTATGATCCAGGTACTCGGATCTCTTGCCTATGCCGGACGTCACGACGACCATGTTGTCCACCGCCCCGGACTCCACTACTTTGGTGTCCCCGGTCACGACCGGGACGCCGCACATCTCCGATGTTCTTCCGATCGACCCCATCACGCGATCGACAACATTGATATCCAGGCCTTCCTCAAGTATCAGCGCACAGGACAGCGCGAGCGGTCTTGCGCCCATAACGGATATGTCGTTCACCGTACCAGCGACCGAAAGCGAACCTATGTCGCCTCCGGGAAAGAACAACGGTTTCACGGTATGACCGTCCGTAGTGAACACTATACCGTCGACAACAGCGGAATCGTCCAATGAGCTCAGCGGGACATCAGAACTCATCCTAGGAAGATGGGAGACGATGTGCTTGGAAAGGAAGTCCTGCATGGTCTCCCCTCCCGCACCGTGATTCATGACGACCTTGGCCATGGACGCAACATGGCAAGGTGACCAATAAAACCTTTGTTCGTTCAGATAATATTATCAACGGCACATTCCTACGGAGAACGGGGCCCGTGGGGTAGAGGATCATCCTTTTGGCCTTCGAAGCCGATGACCCGGGTTCGAATCCCGGCGGGCCCGCCATAATATAACATCATTCACGCCAATTCGCTGTTCTCAGACCGGGGACACGGCTGAATTCTTCTGTATTGTTCGTTACCAATATGCCCCCGTTCGAAAGTACCGTTGCTGCGATGATCATGTCGTTCGGACCTATCAATTCTCCCTTGGACATCATCTCATACCTTATCTTAGCGTATTCCTCAGCAACATCCGAGTCGAAAGGCACTATCTCATACGTTGAAAAGAGAACCCTCAGATCATCCGCCTTTTTGGAATGCGGATTGTTCTGTATCCCGTGAAGGAGTTCTCCTTTGACAAGTGCGGGTATCTTGATGTCCTTGGCAGGCGTATAACGGATTTTATCTGCGAGACGCTGGTCCCTGGTGTTGAACATGTCGATTATCACATTCGTGTCGAGAAAATATTTCATAATGTCTTCCTCTCGATGTCCATTGACCAGGGCAGTTCCTCCGGTTCCTTCATCGGATCGCTCTCCCATGACCCAAGACGTTTGATAAGTTCTTCGGGTGCCCTGTTCTCATTGTCCCTCCTGAGTACCTCGTTAACATAGCTTGACACGGACGAACCTCTCTCTTTGGCTCTGATCTTCGTCATCTCTTGGACCTCGTCATCCAGGTATAGGCATACTTGCGGCATGTTATCAGTATTTTATAGTATATTATATCATATATTATAATTTGTCGAATCCCTTCAATGTCTCTTCAGCGATCTTCTCACAACTCCGTCATCATGGCCGCCGAACTGGGTTCGGATCCGGGCGGGTCCACTCCTCACCACTGTTCCATGAGGAATTCGATATAATTCTGCTCCCGTATCCCATCCTGGCCATCCGATACGTTCCGGTCTGCCGTTATGACCGTTTTCGGATAATTATCCTTGATCCTTTTCAGACTTCCGAATTCCCGTTCTGACGTTCCTGCCAGTGTCCATGTGACCTGATAATATCTTATGTCGGAACCTTTGACCGCAATAAAATCCCCTTCTTTGCCGTCTATGTCGCCGGTGGTAACGTCGTATCCTCTGCGGATAAGTTCCAGGAATACGACGTTCTCAAGAACACGTCCGATGTTCTTCCTTTCGTATCCGATCAATGCCGTCCTCATCCCCGGATCGATGCAATAGTATTTTGCGTTGGTCTTCAGAAGTTTCTTCCCTGCGATATCGTAACGCGGTACGGCACACAACAGATACGCTTGTTCAAGCAGCGAAAGGTACGATGAGACAAGTTTGTGATTGGACATTCCGAGTTCACGCGCTATGGATGCGGGATTTGTGATGTTCCCTATGTTATCGAACATGAATCTCAATATCCTGTTCAATGCGCCGATATCCCGTATCTCCGACCTCGGAGCGATGTCGTTGGTGATGACCCTGCTTATCAATCCCAATAACGTTTCCCTGACTATCGTTTGATCTAGATCCGTAGTTATCATGGGCATGGATCCCATTCGGACGTACTGATCGTATCGTTGTTCCAGATCGGGATAGGTCCCATCCGAAGGATTCATCTCAAGGAACTCTCTGAACGAGAACGGCATAACGTATATGTCGAACGTCCTGCCGCTCAGAAGGCTCGAAAGTTCCGATGACAGTAAAAAAGCATTCGATCCCGTAATGTATATGTCGCAGTCATATCCCGCACGCAAAGAATTGACCGCTTTCTCCCATTTCGGGACGATCTGCACCTCATCAAGGAATATGTACTTACGCCGTCCGTCGAGTTTTTTGATTATTGTTTCATAAAATTCCTTGTAGTTTGGAAAATCATTCTCAAGCAATTCGAAATTCATGTAGATGATGTCATCCTCGGATATTCCCTCGGAACGTATGAGATCGATGAATTGTTTCATCAATACCGTTTTACCGCATCTCCTTACTCCGGTTATCACTTTCACGGTATCGGTATCTTTTACGCTCTGAAGGCGTTCGAGGTATTTTGTTCTCAGGATCGGTTTGTTCATTGTGCGATCTCCTGATCTGACATATAGGTCATCTTTCTCAACTTATTAAAAGTTATGGAGTTATAAGTCCAAATTTACTGATTATTTGAAAGTTATGGAGTTATGGGCCCATATTTTAACATCCTTTCTTTCTACTTCCGAAACAGAGGCTCGAAGTAGCTTGGTATCCTTGTAGCTAGGGTGCTATTGACTCCGGTTCAAATCCGGCGGGCCCACCATCACTATACTGGCTTACCTGTTTTTTGAAGCTATTGAACCTGGCCTCGACAGTTGAGCAATAGGGTCAAGTTCCATTCCTTTTACGATGTCTCACATAGGCCGCATAACCTGCATACTCTTTAATGGCCAGTAACGCGACATCGGATCATCCGCGAATCATCACTGTGTCCTCACAATATAAGATCGAGCAGTTCCGCGAATTCAACGGCGGCATCGTATGCTTCAGCAGCCTCTTCCTCCATATACGAGATATCGGAGACCGCTGCCGAATATCTGATGTCCACGGCAAAAGGGGTGAGGATGGCCGCCCTGATCAGTAGTTTTTCACGTGCATCGGAGGGCGGAAGCATTTTCTACAACGCTAAAAGATCATGTATCTTCGGCGGCTGCGTTCCCATATCCAGCAGTTTTGCCTTTACTATCTTCTCTGCATACTGCTGGGCGTGAAAGCACGCAGGCCCGTAAGGTGCATATCCGTTCGCTTAGCACATATCCATTATTGCCAAATCTTCGGCCGCCCTTTTTCTGAACGTTTCCGCATCCACTTTCGTATCAGACTGCATAGACGACCTTTCCGTTGCTTAGGATCTCGGACATGAATGACGTTTCATTATCCTTATTGGCTTCGTACTCTTCCGGCGTTACCGCTATTATGTCCATCGGCAAAGGAATGTCCAGAAGTTTCATGTGTATGGCGGTTGCCCTGCGGTGATACGAAAGTTCTGTATCCATGACAACGAAAATATCAATATCGCTGTTATCGCCGGCCGTTCGATTCGCAACGGAACCGAAGACGACCACCATTCTCGGATTGAAATCGCTGACTATACGGTCAACGACCTTATCGACAACGGCATAATCGAACAATTGATCACCATGGCCGCATTGTTTTAAGATTTAATAATATTCTCTCACATCGTACTGTAAGAATAACCTCTTTTCAAAACAGTATCAAAGTGGATATCACAACAATAATAACAATGATTGTCGTTATGTCTATGGTTACTGGTCAGACCGAAAACAGACCATCTTCGGGGTATGCTGCCATGAAAACAAGACAGAAGTTCGTCGTGACCGTGTTCGCTGCTATATTCATATTATCCGCGGTGTCAATGAGTGCTGTTGAAGAAGGGAACGAAGAGAGAGGGCCTTTGGCCAGCGGACCGTTCGTCTCCGTGACCGGCATATCCGGAGTACCAAATACTGCAATAGCCGGAACACCGCTCACGCTCATCGGTACGGTATCTCCATCCGATGCCACCATCAAGGCGATATCATGGAGCGTCAAGGACGCAGGTACCACGGGTGCATCCATCAGCGGGAATGTTTTGAACACCACCGGAACCGGAACAGTGACGGTCACAGCGACGATATATGACAGCATACTCAATGAGACGAAAATGATCTCGTCCGGTTCCGGTCACACGGTGGCCATCAGGGCGGACGGAACTCTGTGGGCCTGGGGCTTCAACCTTTCCGGTCAGATCGGTGACGGCACGAACTTAGACAGAAATTTACCTGTCAATATAGGAACGGACACATGGCTCGAGGCGTCGGCCGGCCTAACCCACACCGTGGCCATCAGGGCGGACGGAACTCTGTGGGCCTGGGGCAACAACGACAATGGTCAGTTCGGTAACGGGAACAACACATCAAGCAACTCTCCGGTGCAGGTAGGAACGGCCACGGACTGGAGCTCTGTATCCGCTGGCGCAAATCATACGATGGCGATCAAGGACGACGGGAGTCTCTGGGCATGGGGCAACAACTCCCAGGGTCAGTTCGGTAACGGGAACAACACATCAAGCAATTCTCCTGTGCAGGTAGGAACGGCCACGGACTGGAGTTCGGTATCGACCGGTCAAAGTCACACTTTGGCGATCAAGGATGACGGGAGTCTCTGGGCATGGGGCTCCAACGGCAGCGGCCAGCTCGGTAACGGGAACAACACATCAAGCAACTCTCCGGTGCAGGCAGGATCGAGCACAGATGAGTGGATTGCGGTGTCGGTCGGCGAAAGCCACACAGTGGCGATAAAAAATGACGGAAGTCTATGGACCTGGGGCAACAATCAGTTCGGTCAGCTCGGTAACGGAACGGTAGGGAACTCCAATGCCCCGGTACCGATCGGAACGGATACAGACTGGCATCTGGTGTCGGCGGGCAGCGGTTATACGACGGCGATCAAGGATGACGGAACCCTTTGGACATGGGGTAACAACCAGTTCGGTCAGCTCGGTAACGGAACGACAGGTAACACCAACACACCGGGGCAGGTCGGAACGGATACAGACTGGTATATCGTGTCGGCGGGCAGCGGTTATACGACGGCGATCAAGGATGACGGGAGCATATGGTGGTGCGGAGACAACAGCGTGGTATACCTTGCTCCCTTGCAGGTCGGAATTGATACCGACTGGAGCTTCATATCAGCAGGCAATGATTATACCGTGGCCATCAGAAAGGACGGGACCCTGTGGGCATGGGGCAACAACGGCAGCGGTCAGCTCGGTAACGGGAACAACACATCAACCAATCATCCGATCCAGGTCGGAACGGACACGGATTGGGATATGGTATCGGCCAGCCAGACCCACACTTTGGCGATCAAGAAGGATGGGACCCTGTGGGCCTGGGGTGCCAACAATGACGGTCAGCTCGGTAACGGGAACAACACATCAACCAATTCACCGATCCAGGTCGGAACGGACACGGACTGGAGTTCGGTATCGGCCGGATACCGTTATTCCATGGCTATCAAGAAGAACGATACCCTATGGGCATGGGGCAACAACAGCAGCGGTCAGTTCGGTAAAGGAGACAAGATATCAACCAATTCTCCGACGCAGGTCGGAATATCTGCAGACTGGAGTTCGGTATCGGCCGGCGAAAGTCACACACTGGCGATCAAGAAGGACGGAAGGCTATTGGCCACCGGCCATAATTTCTTCGGCCAGGTCGGTAACGGAAATGACGGAAGTGGCGCAGATATCGACATCTTTGTCCAGATTGGACCGTCCGCAGATAAGTGGGTCGCGGTATCGGCCGGCGAAAGTCACAGCTTGGCGATCAGGGATGACGGGACCCTGTGGGCCTGGGGTTCCAATCAGTACGGCCAGTTAGGTGACGGAAGCGGCTCCCACCAAAACGCTCCCACCCAGGTCGGAACGGATACGGATTGGAACATGGTATCGGCCGGCAGGAATCATTCGATGGCCATCAAGGATGACGAGAGCCTGTGGGCCTGGGGCCATAATTATTCGCGTGGCCGGTTAGGTGACGGCACCAACGACAATCGTTACACTCCGGTCCAGATCGGAACGGATACGGATTGGAAAATAGTATCGGCAGGTTACGAACATACCGTGGCGATCAAAGATGACGGTACGCGGTGGTCATGGGGATTCTACGGCAGCGGTGCGCTCGGTACCGCTTCCTACGTAATGACGGGGCCGTTCCTATCCAATTACATGGATTTCTAGGAGGATTTCATCATCAACGTGTACTCTTTACCGTCGATATCGACCACTTCCTTGACAGGCGGTGTTGTCGGTACGGCGTACAATCAGACCCTGACTGCCACCGGGCATCCGGCGGCGACATGGTCGATCACGTCCGGAAGTCTGCCCGCCGGTCTGAATCTCTCATCGGGCGGGACGATATCCGGAACTCCCTCAGTATCCGGGATATTCAATTTCACGGTGAACGCGGTGAACGCCGCCGGCAGTGACAACAAGGCGCTTTCCATAACCATCAACGAAGTGCCGTCGATATCCACGGCCTCTTTGGCAGGTGGCGTTGTAGGCGTAGGCTATAATCAGACCCTGACGGCCACCGGATACCCGGCAGCGACCTGGTCCATCGCATCAGGAAGCCTTCCCAGTGGCCTTACTCTCTCGTCCGCAGGAGTGATATCCGGTACGCCTTCGGCATCCGGAACGTTCAATTTCACCGTCGAAGCGACGAACAGCGCCGGCAGTGACACTAAGGCGCTTTCCATGATCATCAATCCTGCTCCGGTATCCCCGACCATCACAACGATGTCGCCGCCGGGCGGTTCCTTGGGAGTGGCGTACAATCAGACCCTGACGGCCACAGGCGATCCGACGATCACTTGGTCCGTATCAGCCGGCAGTCTACCGGGAGGATTGAGTCTCTCGTCCGCAGGAGTGATATCCGGAACGCCCTCGGTATCTGGCATATTCAATTTCACGGTGAATGCGGTGAACGCTGCCGGCAATGACAGCAAAGCGCTTTCCATAACTATCGATGAAGTACCGTCGATATCTACCGCCTCCTTGACGGGAGGCGTTGTCGGTACGACGTACAGTCAGCAGTTGGCTGCCGCCGGTTATCCTGCGGTAACCTGGTCGATCGCATCGGGAAGCCTCCCCGGCGGTCTGAATCTCTCATCGGACGGGGCAATATCCGGAACGCCTACGGCGTCCGGAACATTCAATTTCACGGTGAGTGCGGTGAACAGTGCCGGCAGCGACAGCAAGGCGCTTTCCATAACAGTCGATGAAGTACCGTCGATAACAACAGCCTCATTGACAGGGGGCGTTGTAGGTACGGCGTACAATCAGGTCTTGACGGCCACCGGGCATCCGGCAGCGACATGGTCGATCGCATCAGGAAGCCTTCCCGGCGGTCTGAGCCTCTCATCGGACGGAACCATATCCGGAACACCTTCGACAGCAGGAACATTCAATTTCACGGTGAGTGCGGCGAACAGTGTTGGGAGTGACACAAAAGCACTTTCCATCGTCATCAGTCCGGCCCCGGTGCCTCCGACCATCACGACGACAACGTTACCGGGAAGCTCCTTGGGAGTGGCGTACAGTCAGACCCTGATGGCCACCGGTGATCCGACGATCGCCTGGTCCATAACAGCTGGCAGTCTGCCGGGAGGATTGAGTCTCTCGTCGAACGGGACGATATCCGGAACGCCTACGACAGATGGGATGTTCACCTTTACCGTAAGAGCAACTAACGATGCGGGGAACGATACAAAGGTGCTTTCAATATTCATAAGCACGGTACCATTGCCGCCGGCCATCGTAACGCCGTCATTGCCGAACAGCACCATAGGAACAGTGTATTTCCAGGCCCTCACAGCGAGCGGAGATGCGGCAACTTGGAATGTCGTCGTCGGCAGTCTGCCGGGCGGCCTTACCCTTTCGTCCGCAGGAGTGATGTCCGGTACATCTTCGGCATCCGGGACATTCAGTTTCACCGTCGAAGCGACGAACGCCGCCGGCAGTGACACTAAGGCATTTTCCATAATCGTCGTACAGCAGCCGTCGATATCGACCGCTTCTTTAACGGGCGGTGTTGTCGGTACCGCGTACAGTCAACAACTGTCCGCCACCGGTTATCCAACGATCACCTGGTCGATCGCATCAGGAAGCCTTCCCGGCGGTCTGAGCCTTTCATCGGACGGAACGATATCCGGAACGCCTTCGGCAGCAGGAACATTCAATTTCACAGTGACTGCGGGGAACAGTGCCGGCAATGAAACGGTGGGTCTGTCGATCACCATCGCTCCTGTGACCACACCCGGCGGCGGATCGTCGCCCACGACCCTGTTAATCGTATTGGCAGCGGTCGCGGCCGTGGCACTGGTGTCTGTGTATATGTTCGTCATACGCCCGCGGCAGTGAATATGATGATGGCGTGAGCACGTCGAACAAACTCCTTCCCCATAGGGGTCGCTCCAGCTAGGCTGCGGACGGCGGTCTCACCAGAAAAAGCTCACAAACACCAGCCTTGCGTTCGTCATACCCGTTAAGTACTGTGAAGACGATGAGAATGCGAGGGAAACAGATCATGGTAAGGTATGAGAGCGAAGTGGTCAGAGTATCATTCAAATTGATCAAGGCATCGATCAAAGAGGAAGAGATAGCGCTGTTGGACGACATCATCAACAGAAGGGCATCCGATGGATGGGAACTGGTCACATATGCGTTCATGGGCAGCGGCGGAGACGGAGGAAGAGGCGTTCTGATAACGTTCAGGAAGGACTGATCATTATGCCCGACGATGTGACACGCTGCCCGTGGGCGCTAGGCGACGAGAAGATGATGAAGTATCACGACGAGGTCTGGGGAGTCCCGGAGCACGACGACCGGAAACTTTTTGCGAAACTATGTCTGGACATAATGCAGGCGGGTCTGAGCTGGCGCACGATCCTCTACAAGCAGGAGAATTTCGAGAAAGCATTCGACGGTTTTCACATAGGGACGGTCGCCGGTTACGATGAGGACAAGATGAACGAGCTCATGCAGGATGCCGGTATAGTCCGTAACAGGCTGAAGATCGTATCCATAGTCAACAACGCCGCCCGGGTGCTCGAAATTCAGAAAGAATTCGGAAGTTTCGACGCCTATCTGTGGGGTTTCACGAGCGGGAAGACCATCAGAGGCCATCCGAACGTGATGACCGATATCCCGGCCTCCTGCCCGCTCAGCGACACCATCAGCAAGGACATGAAGAAACGCGGGTTCAGGTTCGTCGGTACTACCGTGATATATGCGTTCCTGCAGGCCGTCGGCATCGCGGACGATCACATGACGTGCTGTTTCCGCTATCAGGGGAAGTGACGTCAGACCTTCATTATGTTCCCTATGGGTCCCTTCCACGCGGCCTTCATGTCCTTGACGGCGAGATCGGCGATGTTCTTCACGGTAAGGCGGGAGCCTCCGGTCCTTCCGATGCGCACCGCCTTCCTGCCTAACAACGTACTGAACTCGTCCGCGTGCTCCTTAGCGACCTCGACGATCCATCTGCTGTTGCTCTCTGAATACATCTTCACGATGTCCGTCCCTGCGATCTTGGAAAGGTCCACGTCCGCGCCGACGTTGCCGGCGATGCACATCTCCGCCATCGCGACGGCGAAGCCGCCGTCCGAGCAGTCATGACAGCTCAGCACAAGACCCAGATCCATCGCCTTCAGGAGTTTGTCCATCAGTTTCCTCAGGTTAGCGGGATCGACATCGGGGACATCCCCTCCGGTGCCGCCGAACTTCCTGTACAGCAGCGAACCTCCCATCTCGTCCTTCGTCGCGCCGACGAGGAACAGCGACGTCCCCTTTCCTTTCAGGTCGGCCGTTACAGCCTTATTGCTGTCAGCTATCAGTCCGGTGCCGATGACCATAGGCGTCGGCAGTATGAAGACGCCGTTCGATGACTCGTTATAAAGGCTAACGTTACCGGAAGGTATCGGTATACCGAGCGCCTTGGCGGTCTCTCCCAATCCCCTTATCGATTCTCTGATCTCTCCCATGCGCTCCGGCTTCTCCGGATTGCCGAAGTTCAGGCAATCAGTGAGCGCATGCGGTCTCGCGCCAACGGCGACCAGGTTACGGCACGTCTCGTCAATACACCCCTTGCTTCCGCGGTACGGGGCCGCGTCCACATGCCACGGGTTGCACCCGACCGTCACGGCGAGTCCCTTCGGGCTTCCCTCCACCGGTGTTATCACACTTGCGTCGCCCGGGCCATCGCCGGCAGTCGGACCGATAACGGTCCTACTGCCGCCTCTTTCGAACTGTTTGATGGCCCATTCCCTGGACGCTGTGTTCAGATCGGACAGCATCGAAAGAAGCGTTTCATTACCGTCAGGCAGCCTTCTCGGCGCCTTCTCGTCCTCTTTAGAGGAGACCTTCGGGAGGACGAACGGTCTGTCGTAGACAGGACCGCCGGTAAGGAACTCCAGGTCCATGTCGAATATTAATTCATTTTTCCAGAATATCTTCGATCTTTTGCCCTCGGTGCTGTTCCCAACGACCACGGCGGGGACCTTGTGTTTCTCGAATATCTTGAGAACTTTATCGACATTCTTCTCCTTCACGGCGAGCATCATCCTCTCCTGCGTCTCGGACACCCATATCTCCCAAGGTTCCAGGTCCTTGTCCCTGAGCAGGACCTTGTCCAATTGTATCTCGTTACCGCAGTTCGCCCCGAGTGCCATCTCACCGAGCACACAACTCAACCCACCGCCGCCGAGGTCCTTCATGCCTGTCACGAGACCGGCCTTGTTGGCCTCGAGCGTGGCCGCGAGCACGAATCTCTTCGGG
>WQZJ01000001.1 GCA_009780795.1 Methanomassiliicoccaceae archaeon | reverse complement strand
GTCTACTTCTACAACATCGCCACCTGCAGGATCTGCGCCGAAGCCCACTATAATGACGGCGATTACTACGGATACTTGACTCTGGATTTCTGCCCGCATTGTGGCGACGCTATCGAGTGCGTGGACATTGTGACGTTCGAGGAGGGAACCCCGTGACCGGCAATGGACATCGCCGGCAATGGTGGTGGCAATGCGTCGGATGCAACAGAGCCTGCGTGGAGCCGGCGACATCGCACCTGGAAGGTCCGGACGGCTGTGACAAGGGAACTGACCATACGGCTCAGTGGATCCTGCTTCCGGGGGCGATGCCATGAAAGAGTGTGAGGATTGCGACCTTCAGTTAAAGGTCGCGGAGGCCTCAGAGTGGCCGCAGGAAGGGAAAGAGAACGCCAAGACGACGTCTGACCCCTGGGGACGTATAAGACGCGCCATGGATGCCAAGAAGCGGGCTGAGAGGGAACAGCGCAGCATCATAAGTTTTCCGGAGGAGTGATCACATGGAAGTAAACAGAGAACCGTGTGACCGGTGCGGACGGAAGATTTGGGATCCCGTCGAGGGAGGGTTCCTGCTGTACTGCTTCGGGCACTACGACAACGGTCAAGGTATCTTTGTCTCGGCGGCGAAGAAGAAGAATTACACCGTGAAGGTCTGTGGCCTCTTTTATGAGATCTCACCGGCTGCGCCGATATCGCCGGAGCTCATCGTGAAGGCTAGCTGCGCACACAAGACACAAAGCAGACTGGAGGGTTTCATATGAGTACAAACAATGGGGCCTCTGAGGTTAGAATTTTAGAAAGCTCAATCCTAAAATGCCCTCAGGGCCTCAACCCCTTCTCTTCTGCTTCTTTGAACCGGAGAACGCATAATTCGATCCCATGCGCCATGCTTGCGAACTCGCGAGATTCTACTTTTTTCCTAAGGTACTCAAGCATTTCTTCCGGAAGAGTCACTGTAATGTATGGTTTACGTCCTGCCATACAAGAGGTATTCTTGCAAAAAATTATAAATATCTGCCATAACAGTTACGGCATAACAAGAATTATTCTTGTAGGATTGAGCAAAAATGGAAAAAACAGAGCAATCAGCGGACGCTCTCGAGCTGACGCAAATGATATCCGGCAACGTGATAACGATAGAGGCCAGGACGAAGGACGGAAGGGCCTTATCGACCCTTGTGAGAGTGATCTTGGAGATCGCGGTGTTCCTGGACCCGAATATAACGGAACCAATAGAGAAACTGTTCCTGGAATTTACACAGAACGTAGAGGATCTATTCAAATGACGAAGGCGGCGCCGATATCGCCGGAGCTCATCGTGAAGGCGAGCTGCGGACACCGTACTCAGACACGTTTGGAGGGATTCCCATGAGTATCTTCAGCGCCAAAATGATCGAGCGGTTCGTCGTCCCGAATTTAGATCGAGGAACAGACCGCAGCGTCGACGACAAGTACCTCACGAAGGTGCTCATCCTGAACGGTGCCGGCGACACAGAGACGATCTCCGCGTCCGATATCTACAACCAGGACAAGTATACCAAGGACGAGATCAGGATCCTTGAGAATGCCGTGCACAGGTCTGCATGGCATTCTCCGGGAAAGTTCAACGACCATGAGCTGCTGCCGATCGAGAACGATCTGTCGCAGATCCACGGACGCATCGTCCGATATCTCCGGAGGTTCGTGTGGTTCTCTGACGACAACGCTTACGATCTGGTCGCCAATTGGGTTATCTCATCGTACTTCCGGGAGGTATTCAGATATGCGCCGGTGCTCATATTTGACGGTGTGACGGTCTCCGGAAAGTCGACCACGCTGAAGACATTGAATCTCATCGTCTACCGTGGCCAGTATGTGACCAATTATTCTGCAGCTGCTCTCAGCCGGCAGATCGAAACCGACAACGTGACGCTGCTATTGGACGAGCTCATGGGCACCATGCAGAGCGATCGCGGCATGGAGGTCTGCGAGCTCATCAAAGCAGCCTTCGAGAAGGGGAATTTATTGATCCGCGCAGACCCCAAGTCTCAGCGCGTATACAAAAATCACGTGCATACGCACATCGCCCTCACGGTCAAAGCTGAAGGTCTACCTGAAGACGTATACAACCGCGGCATCCGGATCGGGATGATCGGTATGCCGGACGATCTGGAGCTGGGCGATATCGACAGCATCCATGAGGATGAGGAGCTCCTCGATGACATCAGCCCTTACAGGATCCGGACAGAGCTCTACGCCCTCCGATGGGCCTTCCTCGGCGGATCGAAGACCTTTGGGCTGAACTGGGAGGAACCTGCAGCTCAAACGAGAAGACACCTCCGGGATAGGATCGACAGCGGCGAATGGAAGGGACAGTGGTATTACGCCTTCGTGAATGGGATGAAGGGTGCTCCGCAGATCAGGGGGCGAGCTCGCAACATCGCGAGCACATTGTACACGACGAGCTTACTGACAGGCTCAGAGAGGCCCACGATCGAGCTTATTGCCGACAGCGTCAAGGCCAACCGGGAGATCATCATAGACACACCGGAAGCGATCACGTTCATGGCCATGGTCGACGCCGTCTTCAGCCGGCGGAAAGAGCTCGTTGTCGACAAACTCAACCCCGTGATCACGGCGGCCAACTTTGACCATATCGTTGAAAATGTCAGCACCACAGACGTCGCGAACTGCTACAACGCGATCCTGAAGGATCAGGGCAACGCCGGCCGGGACGAGGTACCTACGAAGACGATCACAGCGAAGATCCTCTCCCTCGGTTTTTCGTATGAACGGGGGAAACAGAACAAGTCTTATTTCAAGCCGCAGCACCGTGACTTCAAGCCCTTCTTCATGCAATATTTGAGGATGTGGGCACCGGAGTGGACGGACTCTTTTGACCTTTCAGAGGAGGTTAACAAAATCAAATAAGTTAACAAAATTGTCGTTTTAACTTTATTTTAACCTACAAAAAACAAAACATGCTGGCTATGTTGTTTCACAGACAAAAAAGTTAACAAATTAACAAAATTGGGGTGCACAGGATGGGAGCGAAAAAGAGAACAAAAAAGAAGGCTGCGGAGAGCAGCCGGTGGGCGGAGACGCGCAGCGGGATCAGGCTCGGCCGATATCCATTCAAGGCAGGGATCAAGCATTACATCGCCAAGAAATCGATAAGATTCACGCCGGTCACGATCTATGAGAACGGTCGGAAGCTGGAGTACTTTTCAGAGGTCTTCGAGAGATTCAAGTCTTCCGGATCCATCGAGACTACAGACCCTCGTCACATGGGGCCGGCTGAGATCGAGGCCTTCTTCAGGTGGATGAAGGCGAAAGAGATGACCAACAGTTCTGAAGGAACGTATGTCAAGATCCTGAAGGGATATCTTGAGTTCTGGGGCAACAAGATCATTGAGAGGATGGCCGAGGATGACGAGATCGTGATCAAGTCGGCCGACGGCGACGGTGAGGTTCGTGCGCTGCCGATCGAGGAGGTGCGGAGGATCTTCGCCGCCATTGATCTGATCGGCGGATATCCGGGGATCGTCATGCGGGTGCTGCTGCCTTTGGCCTTCGGCACCGGCTGCCGGCCTAAGGAGATGTTCGAGGCGGAGATGCAGGATATCAATCTCGCCGCGGAGACATTCTATGTACGTCACCCCAAGGGCGAGGGTTCCTGGGGCAAGAAGGAAAAGGTCAACATCATCCGACAGGATATGCTCAGACGCCTCGAACGTTCCCTGAAGGAGCGGGAAGAGTACCTCGCAGAGATGGGAGTCAAAACGAAGTTTGTTTTCGTCAATCCCTCTACAGGTAAGCCTCTTTGCGGAAACACGTTCCGGAAACATAAGATCAAGATCGAGGAGCTCTCCGGAGTCAGCTTCCGGATCAAGGATCTGCGGCCGACGCTGCTCACTCTGCTCGTCGATGACGATCTGTCTCTGATCGGAGCTGCGTCGAAGCAGCTGCGGCATGAGAGGCAGACGAACACCGAGAAGTATTACCTCCGGATCGACAAGCGCAAGGCTGTCCGGAACGCTCTCGGCGATCGATGGGAAAAGGACGCGATTGATTAGATATACCGGGTGTTTTCTGTATTTTGATTACTTGTTTTCAATGAAAATCAATAACGTGAAAAATACCGTTATTGAAATCTGTTTTTTGAAGTGCTGGCCGTGCGATGCCGAAATCTCGGCTGGGCCCACTTATTCCTCTAAATAATCGATATACGCGTTCCGCGAACGCGTCACATTATGACTATGTTCTCGCTCCTTATCACGTTGTCATAGTTCTTGTGACCGAGTACCTCGAACATCCTGTCACTGTGCAGCCCCTTGATCTTCGATATGTCGTCGGAATTGTAATCGGGTATGCCTTTCGCTATCACTGCACCGCCGCATGTGATGTTGACGACATCGCCTCTGTCGAACCTTCCTTTTGTGTCCTTTATACCGACCGCAAGAAGGCTCACGTGCTTCAGCAGCGCCTTCTTGGCACCCTCATCCACCTCTATCGAGCCGGACGCATGCGCATACCGTATCCAGCTGCTTTTCCTGCTTTCTCTCTTATCGGTGATGAATATCGTGCCTATCTCCTCGCCGTCGATTATTCTTTCGATGACATCGTCGACGTCGCTCCCGGCGATGATGACGCTGCATCCCGCCTCATGGCATATCTCGGCGGCACGTATCTTCGTCCTCATGCCTCCCGTCCCCAGGCGGCCAGCCGTGTCGCCGGCCTGCTCCCGTATCCGATCGGTTATGTCCGTCACCTCCGGGATCAGCTTAGCGTCTCCGAATAACTTCGGATCTTTATCGTATAGACCGTGAACATCCGACAATATTATCAGAAGGTCGGCGTCCATCTTTATCGACACCATCGCCGAAAGTGTGTCGTTGTCACCGAACACCGCGTCTATCTCTTTGACACATATCGCATCGTTCTCATTGAATATCGGCACCGCACCGAACTCCAGTATCGTCTGTATCGCGTTCCTCAGGTTGAGGTATTTCTCGCGGTCAGAGTAGAAGTCATATGTCAGCAGTATCTGTGCCGTCGCTATACCGTGCCTTTGGAAGCTCTCGTTCCATTTCTGCATCAGCGCGCTCTGTCCTATGGATGCCGCCGCCTGCCTCACGGGTATCTCGCGCGACCGCGCCCTGGCGTCCATCACCGCCAGTCCGATGCCTATCGCGCCGGATGTTACTATCAACACCTCCGTTCCTTTGTCCTTTAGATCCTTCACCTGTCTGGCTATGGTGTCCATGAACTCGGACGATGCGCTCGGTCCCCCTCTTGTTATGGATGATGTTCCGACTTTCACGACGATCCTGTGCGCCCCCTTCAGGTGCTCTTTTCTGTTCATGGTGTCACAACTTGAATTCTTTGTCCAGCGTTCTGTGCGTGTATCTCTTCGCATCCTTTCCCGCGTAATCCTTCACAACGTGCCCTTCGCCTGTCAGCACGTACTTGTATATCGTCAGTCCCTCCATGCCCACCGGGCCCCTGGAGTGTATCTTGTTCGTGCTTATCCCCACCTCGGCGCCCTTCCCGTACCTGTATCCGTCCGAGAATCGGGTGGATGCGTTCACCATCACGCTCGATGAATCGACGAAGTTCGCGAACCTGAGCGCATTGTCCTTGTTGCGTGTGATTATCGCATCCGTGTGCTTCGAACCGTGTTTGTTGATGAAATCCACCGCCTCATCCAGTGAATCCACTGTCCTCATCGAGATCACGAGGTCGTTGTACTCCTCGTCCCAATCGCTGTCCTTCGCCTCCTTCACGTGCGTTCCGGCCAGTTTCATGGCGGATGCGTCCGCCCTTACCTCCACGCCGTTCCTGATGAAGATGTCCGTCATCCTCGGGATGAACTCATCAGCTATGCGAACGTTCACGAGTAACGTCTCGACGGCATTGCAGACCGCCGGGTACTGTATCTTCGAGTCCAGCGTCACATTCACAGCGACATCGATGTCCGCGTCCGCATCCACATATACGTGACATATCCCTGCGGAGTGACCGAGGACCGGTATCTTTGTGTTCTCTTGGATATACCTAACGAACTCGTTGGACCCTCGCGGTATGAGAAGGTCTATCAGGCCGTCCATTCCCAATATCGCGGACACGTCCTCCCTTGTCTCCATGAGACAGAACGAGCCCTCGGGTATACCGGCCGCGTACGCTGCCTTTGACAATATATCGAACAGCGCGCGGTTCGTACCTGCCGCCTCCTTGCCTCCTTTGAACGCGACGGCGTTACCGCTCTTGAGGCATAACGCCA
The DNA here is from genome assembly GCA_009780795.1 of Methanomassiliicoccaceae archaeon. Classification (GTDB taxonomy): domain Archaea; phylum Thermoplasmatota; class Thermoplasmata; order Methanomassiliicoccales; family Methanomethylophilaceae; genus Methanomicula. Next base: position 36,023 of record WQZJ01000001.1, on the reverse strand, counting down.
TTATCTGCGGGACCACATCCGGCCTAGATTCGAATATCACACCTATGAGTCCTATCGGACATCTTACCTGGTACAACGTCAGACCATCGTCCAGCTCCATCGCGGACATCGTCTCGCCGATCGGGTCCTTTAACTTCCTCACATCCCTTATGCCGTCCATCATTCCGTCGATCTTCTCGTCGTTCACCCTCAGACGCTTTACCATAGGGTCTGTAAGCTCGCCGGCGGCCCTCATCCTCTCCGCTGCGATCATATCCTCGGCGTTCGCGGAGATCACTTCCTTCCTGAAGTTGTCCAGAGCATCGGCCATTGCCTCGAGCGCCTTATCCTTCACGCTGGTGCTCACGGCCGACAGGACGGTCGCGGCGTCCTTTGCGCGTATAACGTTCTCTTTGATGTTCGCCATGAGGATATCGCCTTTTTTGACGCAACATCTTCCACGTTATTAAGCGTACGCTTGGATATAAATAAAAAGGCGATGATAGAGGGTACGTGCCGAACTGCAAGATGGAGATCATCTGCCTCGATCCGGAAACGTACATCTCGATACACGATCACGAGATGCGCCAGCGCATCCTGACCGCCCTTTTCAAGATGGTCAGAGCACACGGGCCCGTATCGAAACAGGACCTCGCCGACCGTCTTGGGATAAAGTATCAGCAGCTGTCGTACCAGCTGTGCGACCATCTGCCGGCGATGTGGAAGGTCGCGAGAGAAGAGAAAGTACGGGGTGCCCGCACTGAGTACATAGTACCGTCTGATCCAGATGCTGTTTACATCGCCATCGGCAACGACCGGAAGATATACATCGTGGATCCGCTCGCGGAACTCTACGGACCGCTATCCGAGGTCGGGTTGAGGTGCGATTCCTGTTCCGACGAGGAGAACAGCGAATGCATGAGGTCCCTTATCGAAAAGGGCATCGTTCCTCCTGCGATGAGCGCTGCGGAAGAGGATACGTTAAGGATCAACAACAGGAAAAGGGCCGGGCCTCTGGATGCCGGGATCATAGAATCACTGAAAAGCCTTGTTACAGGTGAGAGGTGCGTCCTCACCATACCTTGCGACAGATGCACTTTCATGAGAAGGAGGGAAGACAACATGGGATCGGGAAAGACCAGGTTCCTCGTGCTCGGCGGATATCTGGGGGCGGGTAAGACCACGCTCGCGGTGAATCTTGCCAGGGAGCTCAGGGAGAGGAACGACAGATCAGTAGCGATAATAACCAATGACCAAGGGGACGTCCTCGTGGACACGGAGTTCACGAAGGACGCCGGGTTCGACGTGCGTGAGATACTCGGCGGATGCTTCTGTTCCAACTTCGACGAGTTCGTGACCAGCGCCAGGACGCTGGTCTCGGCCGGCAGGCCGGATGTCATCATAGCGGAGCCTATCGGAACGTCGACGAACCTGATGGGGTCCGTCGTCGCTCCTCTCAGATCCATGTACCCGGATGAGTTCGACGTTGCCCCGTTCACCGTCGTCATCGACTGTATAAGGGCGTCAGACATATTGTCCGGACAGAAGGAGAGGAACGTCGAATCCGTCGACCTCATACCGGCACATCAGATCAAAGAGGCGGAAGTGGTCATCCTCTCCAAGGCGGACCTGGTCCGTCAGGACGCGGTCGCCGGGATAAAGGAGCAGTTAAGGCAGATACTTCCCGATGCCGAGATAATAGAGACGTCATCGTCCGACCTCAGGAACCTGGGATCTATAATAGATATGATATTATCTGAGAGAACGAGCACCAAGATCGCGGAGAAGGATGACAACAAAGGGTTTGCGTTCGAAAAGGCGAAACTGGGGTGGTACTCCGGGACGTTCGATATAACACCGGACGGCAAGGTGGACATGTACTCGATGTCATCCGACATAATGAAGGGTGTCGCGAAGGAATACGGACCGAAGGCCATCGTCCACGTGAAGGTGATAATCTCTTCGCCGGAGGCATCGGCCAAGATGTCACTGGTCCAGGAATCGATACAGGTTGACGGCATCCACGGATCCAGATTCATATCCAGTCCCGGGAAGCTTGTGCTGAACGCCAGAGTGATCTCGCCGCCGAAGCGACTCGAGGAGACCATGAGAAGTGTCATCGGCTCACTTGACAGCTATCCCGCGAAGATAGAGAAGATCAATGAATCCTGCTTCTCGCCGAAGCCGGAATCCCCGTCACACTTCTTCTTCGAGTGACCGTTACCGCATACATCCGCCGCAACTCGAAAATCGATGAATCCACTAAATATATATCGTATCTTTCGCTTCCCTCTCCCAGAATTATGACGAAACGGTGATACCATGAAGGGGATAGAGAACGAAAGATCAACCACCGGCACCGCCACGCGCGTCCGTGACCCGAACCCGCTGAGCGGAATGTGTCCGATATGCATCGAAGAGTGCACCGTCCTATGTGAGGCCGGCAAAGCGACATTCAGGGGCAGAGAGGTGCTGTACCCGAGCCCCGAGCACTTCGGAGTTAGCACCGCATCCGCTAACAAGGACTTCTATCTCGACTGGTCGCACATACAGATCATGTCAGAGCTCATAGGGGCCAAAGGTATCGCCGCCGACCCGGACAAAGCGTTCTTCGAGAACGCCGATATAAGGACGTCCGTCGGTTCCAGGTCGAAACGGCCTATACCTATGAACGTTCCAGTGCACATCGCCGGATTGGGTTCGACCGCCGTCGCCAAGAGGAACTGGAAGGGAATGGCCGTCGGTTCGGCCATAACCGGTGTGTGCCAGGTGATAGGCGAGAACATCTGCGGGATGGATTCCGAGTCCGTTTATTCCAACGGTAAGGTCCAGTCTTCCCCGGAGATGATGTTCCGCATCAACTCCTTCAGGGATCAGTGGGACGGTAAGACGGGCGCCATCGTCGTGCAGACGAACGTCGAGGACCTCAGAGCGGGTGTCGACGATTATGTGACGTCGAAACTTGATGTCGATGTCATCGAAAGGAAATGGGGACAGGGCGCGAAGGCAATAGGCGGAGAAGTAAGACTTACATCACTGGAACGGGCCCTTGAGCTGAAAAGCCGCGGGTACCTCGTCCTTCCGGACCCGGAGGACAAGGGAGTTCAGGATGCCTTCAAGGCAGGTCTATTCAAATCATTCGAGCGACACAGCCGTGTCGGGTTCCCGGACGAGACATCGTTCCTGGAGGATGTTGACAATCTCAGAGCAAAGACAAAGAATGTGTTCCTGAAGACGGGCGCGTACAGGCCGGAGGTCGTCGCGTTCACGATGAGATGCGCATCGAAGGCGAAGATCGATCTGCTCACCTTCGACGGTGCGGGCGGAGGGACAGGCATGTCACCGGTACCGATGATGAACGAGATGAGCACCCCTACCGTCCATCTGTGCGCCCAGGTGGTCGAGTGCGCCAGGATATTGAAGGAACGCAGGGAGTTCGTACCGGACATCTCGTTCGCCGGCGGGTTCGTCAACGAAACGCAGATGTACAAGGCGATGGCCATGTCGGACCTCGGGGACGGCCCCATCGTAAAGTCGATAGGGATGTCCAGGACGCCGTTGCTTGCGGTGATGAAGAGCAGTCATTACGTGAAACTTGCCGAGAGCGGAAAACTCCCGTCGTCGTTCGCGGAGCAGTACGGCACCAAACCGGAGCAGTTCTTCATTTCGGGCAACGCCGTACAGACGCTCAGACCCGGTGCGAAGATCGGAACAGACATACCGTGGGGTGCTGTCGGCCTGTACACGTACTGGCATGACCGCATAGGCGAGGGACTGAAACAGCTGATGGCCGGAGCGCGTAAGTTCAAGCTCGAATGTATCGAGAGAGGGGACATAAACTGTCTCACCGAGTACGCGAGCAAAGTGACCGGTATCGAGACGATAGATGCCCGAGCGGCAAGGGTGATGAAAGCCCTTCTGTAAGTATGGCAGAAACCTCTTCCGCTATCTTTTCCAGTGTCGTGGCAGTATGAAGAAGAAGGACCTCGAGATAAGACTGCAGCGGGTCAGGAACTTCATTGACCCAGACTCGTCACTGGAGCAGTATATGACTCCTTCCGTGATAGCGTCGGACATCCTGTTCACAGCGTATTCCGAAGGAGACATCAACGGAATGGATGTCATAGACCTCGGATGCGGCACCGGGATGTTCACGATAGGTGCATGGATGCTGGGAGCGACGAGTGCGAAGGGTTTCGACATATCCGGTAAGGCGGTAACCGTCGCGAGAGAGAACGCCGCTGCCTTCGGCGCTGACCTGGAGTTCACGGAGTGCGATATCTCTGATGTCACCATGCGGGGCGACACCGCTCTGATGAACCCTCCGTTCGGATGTCAGAAACGGCGGGCCGACAGGGCCTTCCTCGATAAGGCGATGGAACTGTGCGGTTGTGTGTACACAATGCACATGACGTCGACGGCGGAATTTCTGAACGATTATGTTAACGCCGCCGGGAGGGAGATATGTCTTCAAAGAAGGTATAGATTTAATATACCCCATACCTTCTCGTTCCACAGCAAGACGGAACAGAGCATAGACATCGTTATGTTGATGATCAGGTGAACAGATGAAAGAGAGAAGAGAGGTATTTCCCGGCGATGAGGTCGCCGTTGAGGAAGAGTATTTGGCGGCCGACGGAACGTATGCCACCGACGGTAAGATATATGCATCGCAGATAGGCATCCTGGAACTGGACAAGGAGGAGATGACCGCACGCGTCATATCTCCCAACCCTCCGAACGTATTGAGGGAGGGAGACGTGGTCTTTGCGATAGTCGCCGACACCAGGTCCACCATGGCCACGGCCGACGTAGTGGCCGCGGACGGTAAATTGAGAGAGGTCGGCGGCGAGACGTACGCAACGATACACGTCTCAAAGATATCGCCCGGTTACACGGACGATGTGTCCAAGGAGCTCAGGAAGGGAGACCACATAAGGGCACAGGTCATCGGTATCAAACCGTCACTCCAGCTGGCGACGAAGGATGAACACCTTGGGGTCATAAGATCGCTTTGCTCCAGATGCAGATCCGAACTTGTGAGAAAGGGAAAGACGCAGCTTTACTGCGAACAGTGCGACCGCTCGTACACCAGGAAGCTTGCGGACGACTACGGAAACGTCGTATTCCAATGAGACTCGTCGCCCTGGTCTCCGGCGGTATCGACTCCCCAGTGGCCGCCTACAGGATGGCCGTCCGCGGGGCTGACATTGTTCTGCTGCACATGGACAACCGCCCTTACACGGATGATCGGTGTATCGAGAAGGTCAGACGCATCGCGAAGCGTCTCAATGATGTCACCGGAAAACAAATTCCGTTGTACTCGGCCGATCACGGTAGCAACCAATCACTCATAAGGGATGTGTGCGACAACTATCAGTGCGTCATATGCAAACGGCTGATGATGAGCGTCGCGAAGGAATTCGCCGTAAGGAACGGATGTTCCGGTATCGTGATGGGTGATTCACTGGGTCAGGTGGCATCGCAGACGCTCAGGAACATACGTTCCGAGTCGTCGGGTCTCGATATTCCCGTGATAAGGCCGCTGATAGGGATGGATAAACTTGAGATCGAGGCCGTTGCCAAGGAGATAGGGACGTACGATCTGTCCATCCTTCCGGAATCGCCGTGCGGCGTCGTTCCGCTGAGACCCGTCACGGATGCTGAACCGTCAAAGGTTCTCGCGCTCCAGTCACGGATGGAGTTCAGCGACATGATCACATCATCCGCTGATTCCGCGAAACTAGTTCAATAGAGTCCGCGCACGGAACTGAGTGCCGGACATGAGAATATCTTCTCCGGATCATAGACGAGGTCCATTGTTATGTGTCTGACATAACCTGCCTGCACCCTCGATATGTAAAGGAACAGATCGTCGCTGATAGGTACCCTCAGGTCGGACTCCTTCGGCGGTTTTATGAGGATCGGGACGAGAGCGGGCCCGCTGCATGTGGTGCATAGTCTGAAATCTATGCCTTCGGAGAGTATGTACTCCTTTACCTCCTCGTCAATGATGATGTCCATCGAACACGTGAAACATATCATCAGTTAAAACTGTTGCTACCTTAACGATAAAAATGATACCTGTCCACTGGCACTGTCCTGAGCGTATATGCCGCCCTCCGTTCCGGAACGGCCTCGAAAAAGAACAAAGATTAATACCCGTGCGCTCATGGGAATATCATGATCGTACTCGACAGTTCTGCGCTGTTCGCCATGGAGGACCTTCCGCCCGGCGACATTGCCGTACCTGAGGGCGTGGTCGCCGAGCTTCGCAGATACAAGGATCAGCGCGTCGACAGATGGGGTGACCTTCTGCGGGTCTCCGAATGCACGAAAGCGTCCGCGGATATGGTAAAGGATGTCGCACAAAAGAGCGGGGACGCGGGAAGGCTCTCCGATGTGGACATCTCTGTCATTGCATTGGCGATAGACCTCGGCGGTACCGTGTTCACGGACGATTTCTCGATACAGAACGTCTGCGGCATCATGGGCATAGAGTACCGCTCCGTCGGGACCGGCGGGATAAAGAAGATAGAGAAATGGAATTACAGATGTGTCGGATGCGGAAGATGGTACAAGGAGAAGAGTGACGATTGTCCTGTATGTGGGTCCTCCATGAGAGCGCACAGGAAGAGATGACCTTTTCTGGATGTCAGGGAAAGATGCGCTTACAGCGTATGAGGTTGCTGAGCCTCCTCTTTCCGAGAAGTCTCATGCACATGTTCGTTCTCCGGTCCGAGCCGAATGCGAAGATATCCGCCATCATCTTGCCCCTGGCCGCGATCCTCAGCTGTTTCAGCATAGCGGCGGACCACTCCGCCTGATAGTCGGAGAGCGGTCTTCCGTCGGTAACATTGTCGGCGGCCACGGAACCGCATATGCGGCCCGCTATCATCGCCAGCGGGATCCCGCCGCCGTTGACCGATATCACATGCCCGGCGGCGTCGCCGACCGTCATTCCGTTATCGGTGAACGTTCTTCTGACGGGACCTTTGCTGGGCACGTACTTTCCCCTTATTTGGGTGATGATGTCGAGATCATGCTTCTTCGCAAAATTCTCGAAATATCCGCCGATGTCGCCGTCAGCGAACTTCGGTGAGAATCCGACGCCCACGTTGGCCTGACCGCTCTTCGGTATTATCCACCCGTATGCGCCCGGTGCTATGCCGCCGAAGAACATCGTCACTACCGGATCGAAATCACCGGCGGCCTGCGCCGTGACCGCGGGGTACGGCTGTTCGGGCCTCGGCAGTCCCAGGCTTCTTGACACCCTTGACCCGGGTCCGTCGGCGCCTACTATCACCTTGTATTCGATATCGCCGGCGGATGTCTCGGCGACGCCGTCCTTTATCCTTATGAACGCGCAGTCCCTTATCAGCGATGCACCCTCCTTCTCGGCGAGCGCCGCGAGGTGCTTGTCGAATCTGTCCCTATCTGTCGTATAACCGGTGAACGGTATCTCGGTGCGCCTCATCTTCGGATCGATGAGCCTTATCGCCTCCGTCTCCCTGACCATCAGGTCACGAGGCATCTCGAAAAGATCGTCAATGTCTCCGGCCAACGGGAACATGGCCTCTATCTCCTCGTTTGACGGCATGAACTCACCGCACCTCACCGGGACCCCTATATCGGACCTTCGTTCGATGATGGTCACACTGACGCCCTTGGCGGCGGCATATCTCGCCGTCACGCTGCCTGCCGGCCCCGCACCGACGACGAGGACATCCGTCTTGATGTTCTCCATGGTACTACCTGTCGCGTCCCGCCGCATATCTCGCGAGACCTATCAGCGATCGTTTGTATTCGGAATCCTCCAGGCACGACAGTTTCGGTATCGCGTTCTCCACTATCGTCCTCGCCTTGGCGAGACATTTCTCCACCGAACCCGTACCTTTGATGAGGTTGATCGCCTCTCTCATCTCATCGTCGGATATTGTGCTCTTCCGGAATATCTCCTTTATTCGCGGGCCGGCGGACGGGTCCGACATCGCGTAGATCACGGGAAGCGTCGGCTTGCCCTCTACGATGTCTATACCGACGTTCTTGCCGGTGGACCGGTGGTCCCCGACTATATCGAGTACATCATCCGCTATCTGGAAGGCGAGACCCACATCGAGCGCGAAGTCCGATACCGCCTTCGTTCTTTCGATGCCGGCGGCCGCAAGGTACGCACCCGCCCTGGCACACGCGAAGATGGGCATGGCGGTCTTCCCTTTGATTATCCTCATGTAATCTTCCTCGGTGACGGCCGGCGTGTGCTCGAACTCCTTCTGTATGAACTCGCTCTCGGCCATCGCGGTGGATGCGTCCACCATGATGTCGACTATCATCTTGTCCGCGGAACCGACCAGTCTGAATCCCATCGCAAATATGAAATCACCGAGAATTATTGCCTTCGTTACTGTATATTCCCTGTGAACGGTCCTGCGGCCGCGGCGTATCTCCGACCTGTCATTGATGTCATCGTGCACCAATGTCGCCAAATGTATCATCTCGAACGATGATGCTATCCTGTGCACCTCGTCCTTTTTCGAACCGCCGCATGCGTAGTGCGCGAGGACGCACATCGCCGGCCTTATCTTCTTGCCGTTCGATGATATGAGATAATCGCACATTTCCTGAAGTTCCGGCCGTTCCGACCTTAGCACGCCCGTGATGTTGCGATCGACCTCGTTCAGATCGTCACGGATAGGCGCATACCATTCATCCATTGCCCTTGTTAAAAGAGAGAATGTACTTAAAACCTTCCAGCTTCAAAAAAACAGCGTCCGCTGATGGGAATGAAAAAGAAAGAACATTGGAAGGGGTTTTGCTCACGGAATGGGCGGGAACAGTTCCGAATGGAAGTCGAACAACCATTCCTTGAATCCGCCTATGTACGCGTTCGCGGCCGCCTCGCATATCTCGAGGACCGGACCGGGGTACAGGCCGATGATGATCGTCCCGATGGCACATATCGCTATGGCGAGCTTGAAGCTCCCCGATATGCGTATGCGCTCTGAGGTGGTACCTTTGTCGACGTACATCGTCTTCACGACCTTCGCGTAGTAGTACAGCGATATGGCGCTGTTGATCACCGCTACGGCCACCAGCCATATCCATGTCCCGTCCGGCGTGACCGCCGAGGAGAACAGGAAGAACTTGGCAGTGAATCCCGCCAGCGGCGGAATTCCGGCAAGAGCGAACATGAACAGCAGCATCGCGAACGCCACCAGCGGGGCACGCTTCGACAGTCCCTTGTAGTCCGAGATATTCTCACCCAGACCGCGGGCCGCGAGCGCGGCCACCACTATGAAGGCACCGCCTTTCATGAACACGTGCACGATCATGTAGAACAGACCGGTCGCCATGGCGTATTCCGTACCCACGCACAGCACTATCATCAGATAACCTGATTGCGCGATGGTGGAATACGCCAGCATACGCTTGATACTGGTCTGTGATATCGCCACCACGTTACCTACGATCATCGTTCCCGCTGCGAGCATTCCGAACACCCACTGCAGTTCGTGTATCCTCATTGCCGCGGTCGGATCATCGATCTGGCTGAGGAAGTGCACGGCGATGAACAACAGCAGGAACAGCTTGAAGAACACCACGAATCCCATCTTCTTGGACCCTATGGCCAAGAAGGTGGAGACCGGCGTAGGTGCTCCCTCGTACACGTCCGGCACCCACGCATGGAACGGGATGACGGATATCTTGAACGCGAATCCGGCTATCAGCACGACGATCGCCACCATGTACGACACCGACGGGTCGGTCACCGCCATGTGGTAGATTATCTCGTTGATCGACATCGATCCCGTGAAACCGTACACCAGCGACATACCGTACAGGAACAGCGCGGTCGACAGACCGCTCGTGATCAGGAACTTGACCGCCGCCTCGGACGACCTGGGGTCGTTCTTCTTGAACGCGACCAGGGCGAACGCGGTTATGTTGGCCAGCTCCAATCCCACGAACAGTGATATCATATCCTCCGCTGCGCACACCAGCATCATACCTACAGTGGACACCGCCAGCAGGGCGAAGTATTCACCGTGGTGCTTCCTTCCCTCCGCGGACGACATCATCGCCACAAGTATGAACACTGACAGGAACAGCAGTGACATCAATCCGGTGAACGTGTTGAACTGATACAGTCCCTCGAACTCACCGACGTATCCGGTCCACATGAGGTATCCGGTGACGATCATCGCGAATACACCCGCGATTATCATGAATACTTCGGTCGCCTTTCCGCTCTTCATGCCGATCGCCGGCGCGACGAGCGCCGCTATTATCAGTATGAGATGCGGCGCCAGTGGCGTCACATAGTCAATGAAGCCCATTATGTCTACCATCAGATCACCCCCAGGAAGTGGCAGATCATGTCAACGGTCGGACCGAGCATGTCCACCACCAGCCACGGCATTATACCGAACAGGGCGATCAGTGCGCACAGCACACCGAGCGCCAGTGTCTCCGGTTTACTGACGTCGTGCACGTGCTTGATATCTATCCTATCGGTCTCCTTTCCGAATATCGTACGTTGCATGGCCCACAGATAATATCCCGCGGTCAGCATCAGCGATGCCAGTGCAAAGACGATAACCCATAGGTACGCCGTTCCGGCCAGGTATTCGAAGAACGCCATTATGATACCGAACTCGGCGACGAATCCCGCAAGTCCCGGTAATCCCAGCGATGCCATGAATCCGAACATCATGAAGAACGCGAACTTGGGCATCTTCCCGGCCAGTCCTCCCAGCAACGGTATCTCCCTTGTGCCCGCATTGTGGCCGGCTATGCCGCACACCATGAACAGCACAGCCGTTATCAGACCGTGCGCGAACATCTGGAATATCGCGAACGTTATCCCGAGCTCGGACAAGGTGGCTATGCCAAGCAACACCAGTCCCATGTGACTGATGGATGAGAACGCCACCATCTTCTTCAGATCCTTCTGAGCTATACAGGCGTACGCACCGTACAGTATCGCCACCAGCGCGATCACTATCATCACCGGCTGCCACGCATGCGCCCCGTCGGGGAGCATCTCGAGGCATATGCGGATTATACCGTACGTACCCATCTTAAGCATGACGCCCGCCAGCAGAACACTGCCTGCGGTCGGTGCCTCGACGTGCGCATCCGGTAACCATGTGTGGAACGGCACCACGGGCATCTTTACGGCGAAGCCCAGGAACATCATTCCGAATATGGCCGTCTGGAACACCTTGTCGAACATGTCGTTCTCCATCGCGTCCCTTATCGCCGCGAACGAGAAGTCCACCGCGCCTCCGCCGACGACCCACGGACCGCCTCCGGCCGCCATCATCGCCATCGCAAAGATACCGATCAGCATTATCAGGCTCGCCACATGCGTGTATATGAAGAACTTGATCGCCGCGTAGTGTCTGCGGGGCCCTCCCCAACCGCTGATCAGGAAGTACATCGGGACCAGCGCCACCTCCCAGAAGATGTAGAACAGGAAGTAATCCTGCGCCAGGAACACTCCCAGGAGACCTACCTCCATCGCCAGTATCAGGCCGAAGAAGGTGTTGGGGCTGTTGCTCTCGGAACCCGAGAATATCGAGACCAGGAACACCAGCAGCGTTGTGAGCAATACCATCAGTATGCTCATGCCGTCGACGCCGAGCGCGAACGATATCTTGATCCATTCCGTGTCTATCCATGCGAAGCTCGTGGAATCGAAGTAATCTCCGCTGGACAGTGCGTATATGTACATCAGGGACAGCGCGAGCGTTATACCTGACGAGATTATGGCGACGTATTTCGCCATCTTTCTGTTCTTGTGCGTGAATCCGCTGAGCACCGCCCCTATGAGCGGTACGAGCAGCAACAGATACAGGAACGGTATCTCAAGACCTATGAACTCCATATCAGACACCTCCTGATGTGACCAGGATGTAAAGCACCACGAAGATCGTTATCACACCGATCACCATGAAGGACGCGTAGTCCCTCACGTAACCGGAGTGCAGCTTCCTCATGGACCCGGACGTCCCTATCACAGAGTTCGAAAGGCCGTTCACCGTACCGTCTATCAGGTTCTCATCCACATACTCCACTCCCTTGGCCACGCTGTATCCCAATTTGAGGGATATCTGGTCGTACAGCTGCGGGAAGTAGTAGCGTGCGGTCAGGAACCTGTATATCCTCGATTTCCCGTCGGCGTTGAACATCGCCGGGTCTATGGACCTGCGCGCGTACATCATGTAAGCCAGCACTATGCCCGCCAGTGAGATGGCGATGGACACATACGTCCACACATTGGTCATTATGTGGTCCATTATGTATGCCGCGGAGTGTCCGTGGCCGCCGACGAAGAACTCGCCGCCGATCACACTGAACGTTATCACATCGTTCAGTCCGAGGAATATGAAGAACCCGGAGAACGCGGCGAACAGCGACAGTATGACCAGTGGTACGGTCATCGACTTGGGCGATTCGCCGTGACAGTGCGCCGACGCATCTCCCGTCCTTCCCTTGAAGGTCATGAACCACAGCCTGAACATGTAGAACGCGGTCATGAACGCCGTTATCAGTGCAAGCACGAAGAGCAGCACGAATATGATGCTGTGCGACGACGGTTCCATCACCGCTTCGAGTATCAGATCCTTGGACCAGAACCCGCTGAACAGCGGGAACCCTGCGATGGACAGACATCCGATCAGCATCGTGAACGATGTTATCTTCATCTTTCTACTTAATCCGCCCATTCTACGCATATCCTCGGTACCTACGGCATGTATCACCGACCCCGCGCCCATGAACAGCAGCGCCTTGAAGAAGGCGTGGTTCATCATATGGAACACACCTGCGGTGTATCCATCCGAGCTGACGTCGCCGTGGGCCATCTCGGTGGCTATGATATAACCTCCGACACCCAGTGCCATTATCATGTACCCCAGTTGGGATATCGTAGAATACGCCAGCACCCGTTTTATATTCATATTATTGAGCGCCATCGTCGCAGCTATGAAGGCCGTCACACCTCCTATCACCGCGATCAGCAGCATGGCATCCGCGTTCTGCACGAACAGCGGGTATGACCTCGCAACGAGGTACACACCGGCCTTGACCATCGTCGCCGCGTGTATCAACGCGGATACGGTGGTAGGACCGGCCATCGCATCGGGCAGCCAGTCCTGCAGCGGGAATTGGGCGCTCTTACCTATCACACCGCCGAACAACAGCAGTATGCCCAAGAGTATCATCCCGCCGTCGACGCCGGCGATCTCGGCCGGGTCGAAGAGCACACCGAAGTCGAGGCTCTTGAACGACCACAGCAGCACGAACAGACCGGCCATGAAGCACACGTCCCCCAGTCTTGTGACCAGGAACGCCTTCTTGGCCGCCGAGGCCGCCGCCGCGGACGCTTCGTCGCCGTCAGGGTGCTTGAATGACCAGAACCCTATGAGCAGATACGAACATACGCCCATTATCTCCCAGAAGATGAACATCTCCAGGTAGTTGCTCGAGAGGATAAGACCAAGCATACCGCCGAGGAACAGTGATATCTCGGCGTAGTACCTTCTCTTTCCCTTCCCTTCGCCGCTCATGTACCCTATCGAGTAGATGAATATCAGCAGCGATATGGACGACGAGAAGAGCAGCATAACGCATGTCAGCCCGTCGATGTATATTCCGAAGTTCAGTGTGTACTCGCCGATCGCCAGCCATTGTATGGGGTCCGGCGAGTACGGGACGCCGCTTCCGGTAAAGAACTCGTACGCCACCAGACCGGACATCGCGAACGCGAACAGCGCACAGGATACGGCGAATAGTCCGCCACCTCCTTTGAACTTGGTCCCGAAGAAACCGACTATGACGAACGCCAGGAGCGGTACGAACGGGATCAGCCACGCAAATTCCATGAATGATATCGATCCGATCATCTTACCACCTCAGGGTCGTAAGGTCGTCTATGTTGGTCGACTTCCTCACCTTGTACGCGCGCAATAGTATAGCGATGCCCACGCCCACTTCAGCCGCGGCGACCGCTATGGATACTATCACGAATATCTGCGCCAGCGGTTCCGGCGAATGGGACGCGAACGCTATGAAGTTGATGTTCGCCGCGTTCAGCATTATCTCTATGCACATCAGTATCACGATACCGTTGGACCGGACCAGGACACCCAGCAGTCCGATACTGAACAGTACCGCGGACAATAGGAGGAAAAGCTCGATGGGGATCATCTATTATCCTCCTCCGTTTCTTCTTCTTCGTCTTCCTTAGCTATGTAGACACCGCCTATGATCGAACCGAACATGAGCAGTGCCAACACTATCAGTATCGGCCCGAACTCCTCGAACAGCATGTAATTGATCGAATCCTTTGACAGCCCGTCAGGGCCGGGAGCGAACTCCTGAGGATGCAGTTCCTCCGCGTTGTAGTCGCGGAACCAGTCGCCCGAGAAGGCGGCGGCCGAGAATATGGCCATTATGGCGACCGCCAGTACCACACTCGGCACGAGCGCTCTCTTATCCATTGCCGTCACCTCCCTTCTTCTCCATTATCTTATTTCGAGTGAGCATGATGCTGAACGCGAACACTATCGTCACGGCGCCGACGTACACCATCAGTTGAACGATGGCCACGAACTCCGCCTCCAGGAAGAAGTATGTGATCGCGACACATATGGTCGTCAGCGCAAGGTAGAATGCACTGTGCACCACCTCCTTCGATATCACCACGAACAGCGCGGACGCGATCGTTATCGCAAATACTACCAAGAATGCGATGGCATCCGGGTTATTAACGATGAATGTCACCACGCTCGATATGCCGTCCCCTACGCCGGTGACCAGCGAATCCAATGTAGAGATAATGCTCATCATAGCACCTCCTTTATCGTGATGGCGTCCTTGGGACACTCATCCACGCATTTCTCGCAGCAAACGCATCTGCCGTTGTCGAACTTCGGGAGCTTTATCGGCTTTCCCTTATCGTTCTCGCCGGCGGTGTACATCTCTATCGCGTCGACAGGACACACCTTGACACATCTGGTACAGCCTATGCACTTCTTATCCTCGAGCTCCGGCCTGTCCACCTCGTAGAACGCCGTCAGCTTACCGGTCTCGCCAGCCGCGATGTCGGACAGAAGGTGCTCCTTCAGGTGCACTTCCATTCCTTCGGTCGCGTTCGGCCACGCAAGCTTCCTGGGGCCGTATATGAGCTCCTCACGCGTGTATGCGGCCAATTCGTAGTCGGGTGTGACTATCATCGCGTTCACAGGACAGTATTCCGCACAGTATCCGCACATCATGCACCTTCCGAGGTTCACCTGCGGCCTCAGTACGTTCTTACCTGTGTCATCCGGCGAATCCACCATGTTTATGCACTTGGTGGGGCACATCCTCTCACATATGCTGCATCCGAGGCACTTGTCGAAGTGCAGACCCGGCCTTCCGCGGTAGTTGTCAGGTACCCATTCCTTCTCGTACGGGTACATTATGGTCACCGGCCTGTGAAGGGTGGTCTTGAACATCTTCCTCAAGGTCACCCACATGGGCTTCAGCACCCAGAGCGTGCGTGCGTTCTTCTTCTTAGGGAACTTGTCCAGGTACTTTATTACCATAATATCCCTCCTGCGAGCATGATGGCCAGAACTATGACCAGGTTCACCACCGACAGCGGAAGAAGTACCTTCCACCCGAAGTGCAGTATCTGATCGGTCCTGATACGGCAGTGCGCCGCCCTTACCCATGCGAATATGAAGAACACCATGAACACCTTGAGCAGGAACACCAGCTCAGGTATCGGCCCGTCGCCGATGAACGGGAGCGTCCAGCCGCCGAGGAACATTATCACTATCAGCGCACATGCGACGTACCCTCTGAAGTAGTCCGCCAGCATGATCAGTCCCCATTTCATTCCGCTGTACTCCGTCTGCCATCCCTCGACCAGTTCGGCCTCCGCCTCCGGAAGGTCGAACGGTATCCTTTCCGATTCCGCTATCGCTGATATCAGGAACACTATGAAACCCAGGAACAATGGTAGTATGTACCATGTGGTCTCCATCTGCGCGTACACTATATCATTTATATTGAAGCTGCCGGCCAGCAATACGACCGACGCCAGTACCAGGAGCATCGGGACCTCGTACGCCACCATTTGTGCCGCGGCCCTCATACCTCCTATCAAAGAGTATTTGTTATTCTGCGACCAGCCGGCCACCAGTATCATGAACGGCGCGATCGCGAACAGACCGAATATCAGAAGCAGACCGGTGTTGTAATCGACCACGAACCATCTGCTGCTGAGCGGTATCATGCATGCTATGAGCACGGACGTGCCTATCAGCACGACAAGTGCCCACATGTACCCTTTCTTGTCCGCCTTCTCCGGCATGATGTTCTCTTTCAGGAACGTTTTAAGTCCGTCAGCGAGACACTGCAGATACCCCAGAGGACCTATGCGCGTGGCCCTTCTGTCCATCATTCTTCCCAGGACCTTACGTTCCTGCCATATCATTGTAAGATTTATCACGAACGCGACGGCAAAGATCACGATGACCATTATCGCTATCGCGATGTAACTTGCGAACGTCTGGTCGAATGCCAGGTACTCTGACAGGCTGTTGCCCGGAAATATCAGGTTTATGAGCCATGCCAGCGTTCCGCCGATCAGTTCCCAGACGCGGTAGGCCAGCTCGTAGGGTATGTTGAACACCCCGTACGGGCTGTTGATAGGCTCGCTCCATGTCACCCATTCTCTTATGCTGCTGTATGGCATGGTATCACCTGTCCGTCTCTCCCAGACACATGTCCAACGTCCCCATGATCGCGGGGATGTCTGCTATTCTCACGCCTTTCACAAGATGTTTGGACGCAGATACGTTCACGAATATGGGGCTGCGTACCTTCAGCCTGTACGGCTTGTCGGTGCCGTCGGACACCAGATACATCAAGCTCTCTCCCCTCGGGTCCTCGACCCTCGCGAAGTGCGTGCCCTCCGGGACCCTCCTGGGCGCCTTCACCCTGGTCGGTTCCGTCTTCGGTATCGCGTCGAGCTTCGCCATCGCCTGTCTGATGATGTCGCAGCTCTGGAACATCTCCTCTATCCTAACTTTGTACCTTCCGTACGCATCGCCGTCGTTGCACACGGCAACGTCCCATTCGAGCTGGTCGTAGTTGCAGTACGGATCGTCGCGGCGAACGTCGAAGTCGACGCCACATCCTCTCATCGTCGGTCCCGTCAACCCGAAGTTGGCGGCATCCTTGCGCGAGACGATCCCGACGCCCTGCATCCTGGACAGGAATATCGCCGACTCGTCCATCATCGCGACCAGTTCCCATATCATCTTCTCGAAACGATCGACCGCCCTCAGGCAGTCCCTCTCGAAGTAGTACGGCATGTCGTTCCTGACCCCTCCTATCCTCGGATAGTTGGTCGTCAGTCTCTGTCCGCACAGCTTGACGTTCAGGTCCAGGAAGAACTCCCTCTCCCTCAGCGACCACAGGAACACCGTCAGGTTGCCTAGATCGGTCCCCATCGCGGCGAGCCACATCAGATGTGACTGTATCCTGCATATCTCGTCCGCGACCACCCTCAGGTATTTGGCGCGGTCCGTCAGCTCTATCCCCATGGCCTCCTCGACCACTTTGCAGTATACGTGCGACCATGTCATGGACGCAGAATAGCAGAGACGGTCGGCCATCGGTATGATCATCGGATATGTGCGGTTCTCACATTCCTTCTCCCAGCCGCGGTGCAGGTATCCGATCACGGGCTCCGCTTCCTGAACTATCTCTCCGTCCGCCCTGATCTTGAGCGTCCACAGCCCGTGCGAGAACGGGTGCTGCGGGCCCATCGTGATCCACATGTCGCTCATTATTCCTGCCCCCTTAGCTTGTATGATTTCCTGAACGGGAAGAACTCATAGTTCTGAGGCGTCAGCAGCCTCTCCAGTTTCGGATGCCCGTCGAATATTATGCCGAACAGTTCGTACGTCTCCCTCTCGTGCCAGTCCGCCCCTTCCCAAATGAGCGCCACGGAGTCTATGTGCGGGTCGTCGTTCGGAACGTCGACCGTTATCTCGACCATTATCCCTGTCTCGTAGTTGGACAGATGATAGACCACCTGCATGTGGTCCTTCCAGTCGACACCGCACACCGACGATGCCTGTTCGAAGTTGAGGACGTCATGCAGATATTTGCACAGGTCGTGTATCGCCTTCCTGTCGCAGGAGTAGTGTATCCTGCGCACGCCCGTCTTCTTCTTCACCGTCATATATGAGAACTCTCTGTCCACGGCGGCAGCTATCTCCTCCACCGTGGGTGCCTCGATCATCTTCTCGGTCATGCTCAGTCCTCCATGAAAACGCCTCTTTCGAAGTATCTGTTGATCTTCTGCTGAAGCAGCATGAAACCGTCCAGCATCGCGTCCGGCTTTGCCGGGCAGCCAGGGATGTATATGTCCACCGGAACGATCTGGTCGGTCCCCTGGACGATGTTGTACGAATCATACCACGGACCTCCGGATATGGCGCACTCGCCCATCGCCACCACCCATTTGGGCGACGGCATCTGCTCGTACAGACGCCTGATGTCCGGCCTGAGCTTCTTGGATATCCATCCGTTTATCAGAAGGACGTCCGTCTGCCTCGGGCTCGAACGGTATATCGTACCGAGGCGCTCCGCATCGTACTTGGTGTTCGACGCGGCGGCCATCTCGAGCGCGCAGCATGCCAGTCCGAAGTGCAGCGGGTGGATGGAGTTCTTCATCGCCCACGACCATATCGGGCCTGTGAGATTATCGACAATTCTTTTCGTTCCTGAGCTGAGCATATTGTTGATCATGGCCGATGACCACGACATGAATTCGCTCGCGCTCATCGCGACCGCGTGCGGATACAGGCTCATATCCATATTTTATCCTCCTTTTTCAAAGCATAAGCCACGCCTATGAGAAGTATCGCGAGGAACAGGACCGCCCACGCCTTACCTGCGTCAGACAGTTCCGTGAACGCGACCGCCCAGAGCATCAGGAACGTCGCGACAAGATCAAAGACCACGAAAATGATACCAAAGATGTAGTATTGGAACTTGAATTGTACGCGCGCATCGCCTATCGGCTCCGAACCGCACTCATATGTCGTGTCCCTCCATTGCGAGGGCTTATCCGGTCTGAAAAACCTTGAGAAGAGCCATGCGATAGGGGCGAATCCGATCGCGAGGATCGCGAGGATCGCCACAGGCAGGTATTCAGCAATTAATGACATTGGGGCTCGGCATGATTTATAATTATATAAAAGTTCCAACAAAAATAGGACAGATTACGCGCGTATAACGTGAACTGCTGGGACAACCGCGCGGACCGCGTCCGGAGCAGGTTTTATTAACGGTCACAACCATCGCGCACACGGTGTAAAAAATGACCAAGAAGATCGGTTTCATCGGCGCCGGCAACATGGCCGAGGCGATGATTAGGGGCGTCATATCCACGGGCCTGTATTCGGCGGACGAGATAGTTGCGAGCGAGGTCCATGAGCCTCGGAGAAGGCATATCGCCGAACATCTGGGCATAGACATCCATGTGGACAACGCCGAGGTCGCGAAAGCGTCCAAGTTCGTCGTGCTTTCGGTGAAACCGCAGCAGGTGAAGGACGTCCTCGCGTCGCTGAAAGGTCACCTTACGAAGGACCATTTGGTCATGTCAATACTCGCCGGGACAACCACTGCAACTTTGGAATCTAATGAGCCAGCATGTCGTTTCATACGTGTTATGCCTAACCAGCCCTGTATGGTTTTGGCCTCCGCGTCGGCATTTGCACGCGGATCGAAGGCGACGGACGGGGACTGTGAGCTGGTCGACCGCGTGTTGAAGGCGGTCGGCATATCGTTCGAGGTTAGCGAGAACCTTTTGGACGCTGTGACGGGGCTGAGCGGCAGCGGTCCCGCGTATGCGTACATGATGATCGAAGCACTTTCTGACGGCGGGGTCCTGATGGGACTTCCGAGGGACGTGTCCATGAAGCTTGCGGCGCAGACACTGCTCGGCGCCGCCAAGACGATATTGGAAACGGGCGAGCAGCCGGGTAAGATGAAGGACGTCGTATGCTCTCCCGGAGGCACCACCATCGAGGGTGTGAAAGTACTCGAGGAGTTCGGTCTCAGGTCCGCCCTGATGAACGCGGTGGAAGCGGCGACCATGAGGTCCAAGGAACTCGGAAGGAAGGAATGATCATCTTTTCCTGAGTGCGTTCCTCATCAGGCCGAGAGTTATACGGGGGGCGTTGGACCATATCGATCCCGTCTTCCAATCGAGGTCTTTCTTGTTGCAGACGGTGGATGCCATCAGGTTCTCCGCCTCCTCTTTTATCGCCCACAAACCCTCTTCGCGCTCGCGCGCGTCCTTTATTAATAATATCTTATCTATCCTCTTGAGCATCGTTCTGGCGTTCGTCGTCCTCTCCACGCGCTCATCGAAGACCTCTTTGGATATACGGTCGCACTTGCGCTCCATCCTCGCCAGTTCCAGCGCCGCATCATACGACACCTCTGCGATATCGTCGCGCGTCATCCATTTCGTCTCGTACGAGAGCACATGCTTCCATGACGGGTTATCGAGAAGCGCCCTGTGCTCCTCCAGCGTGCGGGCGAAGAACCTGTACCCCCATCTCTCGGGGTCCTCGAACGCTCTGCTCCCGGGATCGACGAACGGTGCGAACGGCGCGTTGTATATGAAAAGGCCGTCATCCTTGTCCACCAGCTCCCATAACCTCTTCGATGCTCTGGCGCTGTCCAGCGCGGACTCTCTGGTCTGTTCCGGAAGGCCGGTCATATAGAACAGATCGAATCTCGTGCATCCGTGGTCGAACGCCTTTCGTACCGTGCGCTCTATCGACTCGTTATCGTAATTCCTTCCGAGCGCTTCGCGCACCCGTTCATCGTGGGAGTCCGGCGAGAACTCCACGGAGTATTCGCCCAGTGCGCTCTCCGCCATCCTGTAGAATTCCTCGTCCGCCGGTTTGAACAGCTCGAACGCAAGGTGGTTGTCTATCTTCCTTTTCTTGATCTCTTCGAAAAGACGTTCCGCGTACCCGTTGCCCTGCTGTCTTATGTCACCGATCACGAATATCGGTGCTTTGAGATAATCGCCTATCGAATCTATGTCCTCTGCCAGCTTCTCCGGGCTCCTGAATGCGGGTCTGTTGCGGCACAGGAGTCTCTTGTTGGCGAACGCCGAACCTCCGCATTCCGCACAGTTGTACGAACAACCTCGAACGGTGAACACCGACGCCAGCGGAAGCTTGTCCCAGCCCAGCCATGGCAGCGCCCCCTTTATGTCGCGGTGCCTGAGTGTGTTACGGATCATCGTCCCGTAATCGAACTTCAGCCAGTCCAGATCATCGGGGACGAACGACAGTTCGTTGACATGGATCCTTCCGTCCTTGTCCTTCCATGTGAGGTTCGGGACATCCGAAAGATCCTTTCCCTTTGTCAGGGCGTCCATCAGCGTCACGTGGGGCATCTCGGTCGAATCACCGCGCATCACCATGTCCACTTCCGGCCTCTGTATCAGTTCCTCGTGGAAATACGATGACGTGAAACCTCCCAGTTCCACGACGGAGTCTGGATGATGCTTCTTGACCAGCTTCGCCACCTCCAGCGCACCGTGCGCATGGGGCATCCAGTGCAGGTCTATCGCGAACACCTTCGCATCCAGTTTAGATATTTTTTTCTCGGCGTCGAACTTGGCGCTTTGGAGCATCTGAACGGCAAGATTGACTATTCTCGTCCTGTATCCGGCCGCCTCCAGGTGGGACGACATCGTCATGAATCCTATCGGATACATCTCGAACACCGGTGACGAGGGGACCACGTCGCTTATCGGCCCGTAGAATATCGGTTTCTTTCGGAAGTCGTACACGCTCGGAGCATGCAGGAATATGATATCCGATGCCATCGCCCCCGAGATGGACTATTTCATATTAATTAATGTCCGAACCTTCTTGAGCGTAACTGATACTCCCTTATCGCCCTCATGAAGTCCATCTTCCTGAATCCGGGCCAATATATGTCCGTGAAATACAGTTCCGAATATGCCATCTGCCACAGCAGAAAATTAGATACGCGCAGCTCGCCGGATGTCCTGAGGACCAGGTCCGGGTCCGGCAGGGACGGGGCGTACATATGTCCCGAGATCAACGATTCGCTTATCTCCTCCACATCCAGTTCGCCGTCCCTCACTTTGCGCGCTATGCTCTTTATCGCGTCCTTGATCTCCTGGCGGCCGCTGTATGCTATCGCCATGTTCAGGTAGAACCCGGTGTATTCGGATGTTCTCTCCTCAGCATACCTTACCGCTCTCGCGACCTCGTCCGGTATCATGTCGATGTCGCCGATCACCGTCAGTTTGATCTTGTTCTCATGTATCCGTTCATCGTCCGCGAACGATATAAGTGTCTTTTCAAGGAGGTCCATCAGGAACTCCACCTCATCTTCCATCCGCGAGAAGTTCTCGGTAGAGAATGCATATACAGTCAATACTTTGACGCCGAGCTCCATGCACCAGTCCAGCATCTCCTCCAGTTTTTCCTTACCTTTCAGGTGCCCTTCCTTCGCGTCCGCCTTCAGCGTCTCCTTGGCATACCTTCTGTTGCCGTCCATTATGACGGCCACGTGATTCGGTATGTGACCTTGTTTCACTTCTCTCTCGAGCTTTACCTCGTACCGATTGTACGCCTTCCTCTTCAGAACATCCTTCAAGGTCATCTTAACTGAAATCCTCCGGTACCCCGGCGGCCCTTATGCCCATGTCGAAGCATCCGATCGCCGCCACGGCGCCGATCACGCCCTTGTCCCCGGTTATACGGACTATCTCCACGCCGCATTCATCCGCGATCGCGTGAGCGTCCTCCGGCGTCAGAAGCGTACGCTTCGCGCTCCATCCGAACTCTTCCAGCCTCTTCGGTATCTTGAGTCCCTTGAACACGGTCATCACAGTCTCGTCGGAATATGTGTTCTTTGCAATGAAATCTTTAGCGAATGCGACGAGCGCATCGGCCTCATCCGGCCTTACAGCGAATGATACGGCGGTGGAACAGCAGTTGGTCGTCTTATTGGGTGCCTTCGGGTTGAGCTGTATGATCTTCTGGTCTAGGAATCTCCCTGTGGGGCACTCCCGTCCGAGCTTCATCATCAGCACCCATGACGCTCCCTTCTCCTTGGTGTCGGTGTCGTCGGTGCCGATGACAACGCGTATCATCTTAGGTGTCACTATCTCAACATCGGCGCGGTGCGCGCCGCCCATCTTGAAATCATCTGGATATATCGTCTCTATGACATCTCTGCACTGAGGTATGCATGCCCCCACGCCGACCGACGCACCTGCCAGGCCGCTCCATTTGGTGTGCACCCTGTCCCCTTTGACAAGGAGCGAGCTTATCCCCTGCCCTCCGAGCTCCGCGGACACGGGGCCGAAGTTCAGAGGGGCCTCGCCGATGGCGACGTCCATCACTATCGTCATGCCGTCCGATCGTATGTCCCTCAGCACCCCGCCCGTTCTCTTCCTGTTGACGAGATCCCATTCTATCGGACCGCGGGAGACACATTTCTCCACTATCTGGGCGACACCGTTCTCCTCGTCCACCATCGTGAAGAAACCTTGGCAGAACAGTTTGCCGTGTTTTGCCTCCACCTCCTCAGGTTTGAGCGTGACCATCAGTTATCCTCCGCATAATCGCTCTCGACCGCGATCTCCAGACAGTCCGGGGGTATTTCCTTTGCAAGGAACACGGTCCTTCCTGCCTTCCCTATGTCGAGACCGGCATCGAACACCGCATCCGCGTCTATGACAAGGATTATCGGATTGTCCACCCTTACTTTACCGGCTCTCATCGCATCCTCGTACGTCAACGAAAGATGGACCATCGAGCGGTCCGACGGAAGGAGTCCGGTCTCCAGTATTATGTCGACCTCCTCCGCCGTGGTCGGGAAGAACAGTTCCGCCGGAACGTCATCCGTCGGCAGTTCCAGCTCGAGCGGTATCGAATGACCGTACGTGGCCCTTACCAGGTCCCCTGATATCTGGTACCTTCCCTTGGGGTCGGTCTCGACCAGCGCGATCACATGGTGCGGTCTCAGCCAGTGCATGCGGTAGTTGTGTTCCTTCACAAGATAGATTATCTCTCTCATACTGACGAATCCCTGATCGTCCATATCGGGTTCGAACTTTCCGTGCCTCAGTATCCCGGCGAGGGTCCTTCCGAGCCTCTCGACCTCCGAATCGTTCATCAGGAATCTTCCGTCCGGGTCACCGCACACCGGGCATATCTCTTCACGGTAGTATCCGTGCGCCTCGCATTCTTTCATTTTGTCACCTTTGTAGCATCACAGTAACGATAGTTCGGCCGCCATGACCGTGTTGGCCATGAGCATGCATATCGTCATCGGTCCCACTCCTCCCGGGACCGGGGTTATCGCTGCTGTCTTTTCCTTGACGTTGTCGAAATCCACATCGCCCACCAATCTCGAGCCTTTCTCGCTGGACGGGTCGTCTATCCTGTTCGTGCCGACGTCTATGACCACAGCGCCGTCTTTCACCATATCCGCGGTTATGAACCGCGCCTTCCCCATGGCCACGATCAGTATGTCGGCCAATTTGGTAAGTTCTCCTAAATTCTTCGTCCTCGAGTGTACGACCGTCACGGTAGCATCCGCGCCGGCGCCCTTCTGTACGAGCATTGCGGCAATCGGCTTTCCGACTATGTTGCTTCTGCCGACGACGACCACATGCTTGCCTGATATATCGACACCGCTGCGGATGAGCATCTGCTGGACGCCCGCGGGCGTCGCCGGAAGGAACAGCGGCTTTCCGATCAGCATACTTCCGACGTTGCTCGGATGGAACCCGTCGACATCCTTCCTCGGGTCTATGGCGTTTATCACCTTATCCTCGTCTATGTTCTTCGGCAGCGGCAACTGGACCAGGAACCCGTGTATCTTACTGTCGCTGTTCAGCTCGTCCACTTTTTTAAGAAGTTCCGATTCCGTCGTATCCGCCGGAAGCACGATCGTGACCGAATGCATCCCGAGCTCCTCGCACTTCTTCCCTTTCATCCTGACGTACACCTGGGACGCCGGGTCCTCGCCCACGAGGACGACAGCCAGTCCCGGCGTGATGCCCTTCGACCTGAGCGAGGCTATCCTTCCCTTCAGCTCTTCGTATATCGATGAAGAAATCTCATTACCATTGATTAACCTGAACACCTGATCTCCCGTCTGCGCATTGCAGTCGCGGTATTAATATTCTCACGCGCCCGCGGGCACAGTGGGACGGTCGAACGGTGTGCCATGTTTCCTGAGTCGAGTGAATGCGCCCCCGATGAGGTACGGAAAGTGTACGGATATCGTCATTCAGACGCTTTAGATGCATTCAGGGTTCGGTCCAGTCTTCCAAACGAAGACCTTCTATACGACTGAATTCTTTTGTGTTGTTCGTAACGAGCACACCATTGCGCGATATCACCGTGGCGGCTATCATAAGATCTTTGGGGCCTATCATTCTTCCTTCAGCTCTCAGTTTTGCGCCTACTTTACCGCATATCATCGCCGTGTCTTTATCAAACGGTACAGTTTCATACGGATCTATGAATGTCAGCGTTTGTTTGATGTTGCGTTCGGCATCGCGACTTGCACAGGCACCCTCTATCAGTTCCGCCACGACCACGGAAGGAATCTTGATATCATTGTCATAGAGAGATCTATCTTTTTCGCAATCCTTTCGTTTTTGCCTCTGAGTAAAAATATCAGGATGTTCGAATCTAGAAAATATGTCATAATCTTTCCCTCGGGGCATCCCACGATCCGGGTCGATCTTCAGGAACCTCGAAGGTCTCATCGTCTATCACGCCGAAGAACTTCCATACGTGGCCCCTTCCCGGGGTCTCTTCGGCACTTTTTTCCAACAATTCGTTGACATAATGGGAGGCCGTCATTCCCTTTCCGTCCGCTATATGCTTCATCTTCTCGTAAACGCTTGTTTCAATACTTATCTGCGTCTGCGACATCATACGGTCCCCTTATGCCATTGTATATTGTGCACGCTTATATCATTTTGCGCATCGGCTTCACACCGCACGACGTATCTCTGAACTTTCAAAATTTTCGTTTTTGACCGGCAGACGGATAAATGTCCGTCAGAGGGCCGGAGTATGTGCCGCCTGTGTGTGTCAGACGCCGACGTCGGACATCCTCGCCATTTTGAAACCGTCGTCCAGGAGTGATGTTAGTATCTCTCTCACATCTCTCAGGTTCTTCTCTCTGCGAGCGTTGTCGAAAATACCGTCCGATCTGGATTCTGTCATGTGCCAGCTATGTGTCGCTATCACGAATACGCCGTCCTCCATGACGTTAGCCATCTCTATATATTCGCTGAATTTGCGGATACCTTCATGCATCGGCCACAGGTATGCTGCCATTCTCTTTCCGTTACCGTCGACACGGACGGGGACGGGTATCTCCGTTATCCCGCTGTTCAGACGGTACGGGCGCATTGAGCTTCCGAGGTCCGCGTACATCGATGAATCATATCTTATGCCGAACTCCGGTAATATGTTCACTATTCTCTCATCGATCCTCATGTAAGGCGCCCTGAAGCCCTTCGGTGAGCTGCCGGTCACGTCCCTGATCGTATCGGCGGATGTTCGCATTATGTTGCGCATCTCGTCGTCGGTCAGCGTTATCCCGGACACCTCGCCCGTCATGTCCTCGTGATCGAGGCCGTGCATTGCAACCTCGTTCTTGCCGAAATGGACATCTATGTTCCTTAGCGTCCTCGCCTCAGCGAAGAACGTCGCCTTTGCTCCGATGCTGTCAAGCAGCTCGAGTACCATGTTCACGCCTGCCTCCGACGACGTGAACCTTGCCTTTCCGCCGGTGTTCGGCGATACCGCGTCCGTCCTGCCAGGAATGCGTTCGTTGACATCCCTGTCCACATCCACCGTGAAACAGAGCTCTCGGGTCATATCCCCTTCAGTGCCGACGGGTTCGGGACCTTCTTTATCAGCATCCCTTCGATGTCGACCGGTGCCAGTTTTATGGCCATGTCCCTGGCGCGGTCCGCCTTTGTCTGGTTGTCCGCATATATCTGGAAGAGCGTCTCACCTTTCTCGGCCCTCTGCCCCTTCTTTCTGTACAGTAATATACCTGCGCCCTTGTCCGCGGGCGCACCGGCCGCACGTGCGATCGTCACAAGGTCCTTGTTGTCTATCGAATGGATGTATCCGGCCCGAACGGCCTTCACATCATGTACGTATTTTCCGATGGGGATGTCCTCAGACATTATGTTCTTCTTGCCGCCCTGCGCCTCCACTATCTCCCTGAACTTGCTGAGCGCCTCACCCGACGACAATATCTCACGCGCCCTCGTCGGTCCGTCCGGGATGCCTCCCATCTCAAGTATCATACCGGCAAGGTCGCATGCCTTCTCGACCACGCTCGCGGGATGTGTCATACCCTCCAGTATGCGTATGCATTCACGCGCCTCCAGCGCCGGACCGATCGCGTTACCGACCGGCTGGTCGCCGTATGTTATCGCACACTCGGTCCTCATTCCGAGTTTTGTGCCCAGTTCCATCAGGTCGCGTGCGTACTCCCTCGCCTCCTCCAGTGTCTTCACCTTTGTGCCGGAGCCCATCGGTATGTCCACGAGCAGATGGGTTGCGCTTATCGCGAGTTTCTTGCTGAGGATCGACGCGAGCATCTGTGCGCGCGGGTTTATCCCAAGCGGGTACTCTATGTCTATCACCATGTCATCCACCGGTGCTATGTTCATGGAACCGCCCCATGCCAGCACACCACCTATCGTCTCGGATATCTTCTTGAGCTTCGCCGCATCCAACTCCACGTCACAGAACACCTCAACGAAGTCGGACGTGCCGCATGCGCTGCTTATGGCACGGGACGATGTCTTCGGCAACATTAGACCCGCGGATGCCACTATCGAGACGACGATCGGTGTCACCTTGTTACCGGGGACGCCGCCTAGACTGTGGAAGTCGAACACCGGGGTCCTGTCGAACACTATCTTCTCACCGGTGTTCACCATCGACTGCGTGAAGTTTGCTATCTCCTCGTTATCCATGCCGTTGATGTACAGTGCGGTGAGCCACGCGGATATCTCTATCTTTGATAATTTTCCCTCATAGATGTCGAACACGATCTCGTGTATCTCGTCCTTGGTCAGTTTGACGGAGTCCATCTTCTTTCTGATGCTGCGCACGGAATCGGGCTTCGGGGAATATACCACTTCCACCGGCGTCCCTACCTCCGCGCCCACCGTCGTCATCAGGGACATTGGTATCAATATCTCACCCTTCTTCACCACGGAGTCGGATATGCTCACCACTATCACCTTCGACGACCTGGCGTCGATCCTGACGCGGTCCATGTGCTTCACTCCCAATTCTTTGCAATCCTCTCCGTGAGCGACCACTCTCGGCTCCGAGGAATCCACGTCGTACAATCTGGCGATAAGTTTCATTTCAGACCCCACATGTCCAGCGCCGTTCTTAATTCATTGTGCGTCGCCGCGTACTCGTCCAACGGAATTCCGAAGAATGCGGCGTCCACCGCCTGTGACATGGCGAGCGCACCGGCACGTATACCGCCGGGATGGCCGGCGACACCGCCTCCCGCCCGTATCTGCACATCACGGCCCGCAGCCCTGACTATCTTGTCTATCAGCCCGGGGTACACCCCGCCGGAGCAGACGGGCATTACCGTCTTGTACTCGACAGAACGGTCGAAGCATGCGTCTATGTTGTTGATATCGCTTTTGCTGTCACCTTCCATCTTCCCTATGCCCAGCGTACCGACGTGCAGCGCATCGGCACCGCACATGCGGCAGAGCTTCGCTATGGGGAGCATCGCTATCCCGTGCAGCGGATCCCTCGTCATGGCGCCGTGCATAGTCCTGTGCACATGTATCGGAACTTTGATGGACGGGTCCTCGGCGAGCGCCTGGACGGCAGCGAAGCCCGTGGTGAGCACATCGACCATTATCTGCTTGGCACCCCATGCCTGTGCGTTCTCCGCCGCCTCTATTATCTTATGGCCGCTTGTGCTGACGTTTATGGCGTGCACCATTTTGTGACCTTCGCTCTCCAGTTGATCGAGAACCTCGGCAATAGCGACCGTCCTGTCCTGGAGCGGACAGAACTTCTGGTTCACTAGCGTCTCATCATCCTTGCTGTTGGTCAGCCCTCCCTTCCCCGACTCGTACACATAACGGGCGGTGTCCTTCGGCGACAGTCCTATCTTGGGTTTCACTATCGTACCGACCAGCGGCTTCTCCGGGCGGTCCAGTATCCTTCTCAGTCCGGCCAGTCCGAACTTCGGTCCCTTGAACTCATCCCTTATGGACTTGGGAAAGAATACATTCTCCAATCTCACTTTATCTATCGAATGCAGTCCGAACAGATTCCCGGCTATGATGCTCAGTATCTGCGGTACCGCGCCTATGTCCATGCAGAAGTCATCCTTCGGGAACGCCACCGTCGCCACGTTACCGTCGATATCCGTCACACGGCCGCCGTATCTCTCGAAGATGTCTCGCTCAAGCGTCGATATCCCGGTCCACGTACCGGTGGACTGTTCGGCGGCGAGCGATGCCGCCGCCTGTTCCATCGGAAGTTTGGTTGTTATTCTGTACACGCATATCACATGGTCGTCCGGGTCCGCCTTCTCGCCAAGATGCAGATATGAATAATCCATTGTTTTCACCTCATTTGAACTCGATATCACCAAATTGTTTCACCATTATCTCGTACACGGAGCCGGGGCTGACTATCCCTATCTCTGTGACTATACCGTCGATGTACCTCGCAGGTGTCGAATCGAACACCGGGTTGAACACTTTTACCGTGTCCGGTATCTCTCCCTTTCTCACTATCTCGCTTGTATCTCTCTCTTCGATCGTGACCATATCGCCGAACAGCGTCTGCGGCGATATCTTGTATGTTTCACTGCACACGACGAACGGTACGCGGGCCTCGTGCGCCGCAAGTGCCAGCTGGGACGTGCCTATCTTGTTGATCACGGCACCGTTCGATGTTATCGTGTCGGCCCCGACCATCACGATGTCAGTATACTTCATCACCGAACGTACGGCACCGTCTATGATCAGCGTGACGTCCACTCCCGCCTCGGCGAGTTCGTTTACAGTGAGTATGCCTTGTCTCCACGGTCTTGATTCGGTCGCGTAGACCTTTATCCTCTTGCCGCTCCTGTGTGCTTCCTTGATGCATGCGATCGCGGCGCTGCTGTTGCAGTGCGTCATTATCACGGCGCCGTCCTTTATCCTTCTGGAGCCGATCAGTCCTATACGTTCCACTGCCATGTTCGACGACATGATGAACTCTTCCGAGTTCCTTATCAAAAGTTTTCTTGCATCATCGACCGTCGTGCATCCGTTCAGTCCCCTCAATGTGAACTGTATGCCGTTCAGCAACGAGACGGCGGTCGGTCTCGATCCGATGAGCTTCGCCTTCGAATCTGATACGTCCCTCATGAGCGACGAGATATCGTTCCATTCACGTGACCTCGCCAGATCACCGATCGCTGCGGCCGCGGCACGCGCGATGCGTCCTGCGCCGCGTATCTCCATGCTTTTTATCGCCGCCGCGATGTCGTCGACGCTCATGGTCAAAGGAATCATGAGCGTATGTTAAAAACCCATCGAAAGATGTGTCGTATCCCGTCGGAACACCTCTGATGTTCAGTGGACGGTCTCACGTCGTCACTGACGCATCAGATCGTCCACTGAATCTACGATCATCGTCGGCGTTATGCCCGATCGTTCCACATCTTCCCTTTTTGCCTCGCCCGACAGCACCATCACCGACCGTATGCCCGCATCCGTCGCCATTTTCATGTCCGTGTATATCCTGTCGCCTATCATCACCATTCCCTCATGGGGGACGTTCATCCTCTCCGCGGCCATCATCGCCATCATCGGGTTCGGTTTTCCGATGACCTCGGCTTTCACGGATGTCATGGATTCGAACAGTCTTATGAACGGTCCTATATCCACATCGTATCCGTTCTCCGTCGGACAAAGATCGTCCGGATGTGTCGCCACCAGTGATGCGCCTCTTTTGATCAGCTGGTACGCGGTGTTTATCCTCTCGTACGTTATCGTAGTGTCGAATGCCAGCAGAACTACGTCCGCATCATCCGCAACGATAATGCCTGCTTCCTCTATCTCGGAGACGAACCTCGGCGTCCCCAGCAGATAGACCGTCTTTCCGTTTTGATATTTGAGAAGATATTCTATCGTCGCCGTGGTCGACGTCAGTATGTTATCGATGCTTACCTTGAATCCCATCCCGAGCAGTTTTATCAGGTAGTTGGCGCGGTTCGATGATGAGTTGTTGGTAAGGAACACGAACGGTATCCCTTTTTCCTTAAGTCTCTCGATGAACTCCGGGGCGCCCGGTATCACGTTACCTCCTTTGTACACAGTACCGTCCATGTCTATCATCACGCCTGAGACATCGTTCCAATCTATGCCGCTCATGTTATCGCTCCATGTACCTGCTCTTCAGTATGGCCATCGTCCTTCTCAGCTCCGCCTTCGAATTGTTGTTGTATATGCATGCGGCCGGATGGTATGTCGGTATGAACGTTATCTCCGTTCCGCCTATGTTGATCTTGATCTCCGTGTTCACTATGTCGGCCATCTTGCCCTCATAGCCTACGAGAGTGCGACACGCGGACCTTCCGAGACCTACGACCACCTTCCTACTGGATAATTCATATTCAAGGAACGGTCTGCATGCGTCCATCTCCTCTTTCGTCGGGTCCCTGTTGTTCGGAGGTCGACACTTCACCGTGTTCGTTATCAAAACGTCCGACCTCTCTATCCCGGCCTCGTTCATTATCTTCTCCAGTAACTTCCCGGACCTTCCGATGAATGGTCTTCCTGTTATGTCCTCCCTTTCGCCGGGGGCCTCGCCCACCAGGGCCACCGTTGAGTTCCTGTTACCGTCGGGCATCACCACCTGCGTCCTGGCCTCGCACAGCGGACATCCGGTGCAATCTTTATCTGGTATCATCTTCCGCACCGTGTCATAACAGCTCGGCGATCAGCCGGTCCCTGCCCTCTTTGGACAGATACGACACGGGTATGTCGAACACTGTCTTCGCACCGTGGTCCCCTTCGCCGAATAATCTGAACGCCGCTCTCGCGTACGCGACCATGACAGATGCTGTGAACCCGGGGTTACTGTCGAATTTGATGTGCATCCCCATGTGATTTCTTTCGTCCGTGCCTGTCGTCCCGTTCCGGAACACGTATCCCTCGTGAGGCATCTTGCTATGTTCGCGGTGCATCTGTTCCGCCGTTATGAAATTGATCTCTGTGTCGTAACCGACGAAGTAGTTAGGCATGTTCCTGATCCCGCCGGCTATCGTATCTCTGTTCGCGCCTTCCTTCGGGACTACGTAACAGACCCTCCTGTGCTTCTGCGCCATCGTGTATTCACTTCGCGAACCGTCCCTGACCTCGTTCAGGACGGACTCCGACGGCACTGTGTACTGGATGCCGTCAGCGACGCCTTCCACTCTCCTGATGGCGTCAGAATGACCTTGACTCACGCCGGGACCCCAGAATGTGTTATTACCTCCGTCCGGGACGGACGATATGAACAGCGACCTCATCATCGACAGTACACCGGGATCCCATCCGACAGATATCACTGCGGTTCTGCCGTTCATGCGGGCGTTCTTGTCCATCTTCTTGAGGTACTCGGGGATCTTGGCGTGTGTGTCATACGAATCGACCGTGTTGAAGTGCTTCGCCATCTCCGGCCCCTGTTCCGGGAGGTCGGTCGCGGATCCGCCGCAGAGCACCATCACATCTATTTTGTCCTTGTACGTGAGTATCTCATCGGACGGGACGACCTTCACTCCCGTTGTAGGTGTCACACTGTTCGGGTCGCGTCTCGTGAACACTGCCTCCAATGACATGTCATCATTCCTCGCCACCGCCTTTTCGACGCTCTTACCGACGTTCCCGTAGCCGTATATGCCTATTCTTATCTTAGCCGTCCCTCTCACCTCCGTTGTGTTTACTTTCAGTTCCTGCTTCCGAGAAGGTCCGACGCCCTCGCCAGCGATGTCAGCGTTACACCGATCGAACTCAGCGCCTCCTTCCCCCCGGATTCTCTGTCTATTACCGTGATCACGTCCTCCACGGACGCACCCGCCTCTCTCAACGTTGAGATGGCGGATATCGACGAACCGGCGGATGTTATGACGTCCTCGATCACTATCACGTTATCGTTCACGTTAAGATCGCCCTCGATCTGTTTCGACATACCGTGGTCCTTCCTTTCCTTTCGTACCATCACATACGGTATGCCTGTTGCCAGCGACAGTGCGGCCGCCAACGGTACCGAACCGAGCACCACGCCCGCTATGCGGTCGTATCTCTTACCGGATGTCTGTATCTGTTCGGCCATCAGCTGTGATATCAGATACAGCGTCCCCGGGTCCGTGCTTGCTTTCTTGATATCCACATAATAATCGCTTTCGGCCCCGGACGCCAGCGTGAACTTCCCAAATCGCAATGCACCGCACTTCTCCAATGCTCTCTTTATCTCGCTCATGTTATCACCACGGTACGTCCTTCAATCCTGTCTTGTAGCCGATTATATTCATCACACGGTGCAGCAGCAGCGTTATGATCAGCAGGAATATCAGCGCGAGTATGTGCCATCCCTCTATGTACGTGGCGTACACCCAAGAGTGATTGAACAGCACCGTCAGAAGGAACGCGCCTATCAGGAAATCGTACTGATCCAATATCGGCGCCTTCTTTCCTCTCTCGATGCCTATGCGTCTTTTAACGAACGAGCCGAGCATATCGCCGAGCAGCGAGCCGAACGACAGACAGAACACTATGCCTAATCCTGTCCACCAGTCGATATAGCCCCACAGCGCCCCTTTGTCGAATATGTACGCTATCCCCATCAGTATCACACCTAAGAGGACACCTGCGAATCCTCCGCCGAAGAATCCTCTCCACGTCTTCCCGTCGCCGAGTATGCGCTTACCGCGCCAGCTCTTCCCCAGATCGATCGGCGTACCGCCGCCGAACACAACGGCCGCGGAATTGGGGAGCATCGCAGGCAGGAATAACCACAGTCCCGCCAGCATAATGATGATAATGTCCAATATCTCCACCGACAGACCTCGACCGAACAATGTCAAATTACCGTATAAATGCTTTCGGCCCGACACGATGTCCTGTACGTGACGGTAACAGCGCTCACGGCATTCAAACGACCCGTGCCGTTTCCTTACCTGTACGTTTTTTGTTGATGTTCTGTGAGAAGCGGAACCTCATCACGGTTTCAATTCTCTCAGTATCCTTTCACATGTCTTCTTTATTCGGGGGACCTTTTTTGTTATCGTCGTCCAAACAGCTTCGAGGTCCATCCCTTCGTAACCGTGCGTGACCGTATTTCTCAGTTCCATCAGGCCCACCCAACTTATGTCGGGGTGTTTCTCTGTCAGTTTCGGCGATATGAAGCCTACGTTCTCACCGATCTGGGAGAGATAGAATGAACAAACATCATGGTATGTATCATTGCTCAGAAAATCCTCTATGTCATTGCCGAACTCTTCAATTCTCGCTTCGATCTTGTCACAATATTTGATTATCGTAATTAATCGGTTGGCATCTTTACCCATAGAGAACTACTCCTTCCTCCATGATCTTGTTAAGAAATTCCGGACCGACCGATTTCGTTGTTACCATATCTATCTCATGACCGACGGCATCGTGAAGGTCTTTGAAAAATTCCGACAGTATCAGTATACAGTCTATTTCACCGCGTTCTATGCAAAAGTCGTAGTCGCTGTTTTCATTGTCATCCCCGCGAGCCGCCGAACCGAACAGGTAGACCTTCTTTACGCCGTATTCTTTTGCGATAGGAGCTACTATGTTCCTCAGTTCTTCGATCGAGAACCTTGTTCCGTCCGCGGAGTTCATGATATCACCATATGCATCATTCGCCGATAGTATAAACTTGTCTGCTATTTTCAATAATCGCGCTCATGGGCCTTTTCGCCCTTCGGATGTTCTATCTGTTCAGGCTGTCGGCTCCGTGCCGTTCGAAGAATCGTCTCACGTCCCCTGCCGGATCTGACGAGTGATCGGATGCCAGCAAAGGGTACGCTGCAGCACGCTTATCCAATATGACCGCGGCGCCGATATCGGTCTCCGAACGAATGAGTCGTCCCATCGCCTGTCTCATCTTCCTGGTGGCCGGTGATATGACCGCATGCTCCCAACCGTTCCCTGACCTTATGTCGTAGTATCTGATCAAAGCGTTCTGTTTCGCGCCCGGCCGCGAGAACGGCATTCCTACGAGTATTGCCACCTCCATGTCCTTTCCCGGAAAGTCGATGCCCTCACTTATCCTTCCGCCGGTGACCGCAAAGAGTACCGAATTACCGGACCGTCTGAAACCGTCGACCATGCTTTGATGTTCCGCGTTGGTCATCCCTTTCCGTTCGACGAACGCCTTGCGTCCGATACGATGAGGCACACCGTCCCTGATCATCATGTCCATCAGCGAGTACGACGGAAAGAACACCGCTGTGTTCCTTTCCGCTGATGATATCACGTTGACGATGTGGTCCTCCATCCTGGGTATTATCGATTCGTCCTGTTTCATCTCCTCGTACTTCGTTGTAACGTCGGAGGCGTGTATCGTCATCAGGTTATTCGGATCGAACGGCGATGCGAAACGTTCGAGCATCGCCTCCTCCAGTCCGAGAACGTCACGGTATTCCGTCAGAGGTTCAAGCGTTCCCGACATATGTATGGACGAGTGACAACACCGCAGCGGCTCCGCCGCCTCGTACGGGTCCATGCAGAATGCCTCCAGCGCAGTATCGTCGCCTGATATCAGTTTCACGTACACCTCGTCATCCGAGTCAAGCCAGAACTGTATGAACATGCCCAACGATCTCAGGTACGATCTGGGCAGCTTGTTGTTCCTCTTTTT